>PLUZ01000021.1 GCA_003162995.1 Methylocapsa sp.
TTCCTCTTTCTATACATTGAGCGGCATCGCGCGCCGATAAATTTCCTTTGAAAGCATTAGGCGCAACAAGAATGGGGACGTAGCGCAAAAATTCTTCGATAATCTTGCGCCTGCTTGCGTCAGAAGCGGATGTATCCTGTGCAATTTTCCAAGCTACATAGCCGACGCCATGGTTAAGTATCTGTCCTGTTACATCGTCGCTAACAGCTCGCATAATTCCCTCCCTTGGCGTCGGTCGTCAGAGTTTTTGGGACGGCTGGCAGCTTAAACAGAGAGTCCATGGCTCATCTGGTTTGTGATGTTATGCTGACTTTCGTTGGTGCAGCAAGCGGCGATTGGCAATTGTCTGCCGTTTGATCCTTTCCCTTTCGATCAGGATAATCTGGCCTCGCCCAAAGTAGACGTCGGCGGGCGTCAGGTTGCCTGTGCCCTCATGGTGTCACAGATGATCGTGATCGGCGACGAAGGTCTTGGATTGGGCTTCGAAATCGCGAAAGGCTCGACTTCTATTTGTCCAAATTGGCGGCTGTCGAATTTCAAAAGAAAAACTTGCGGAATACGGCGGTTCCAGATTGGGCGTCGAATTCTTCCGTAGCGTCAAACAAAGGTATGGCAGGCTTCGCGTTCGCTATGCAAGCGCTTGGATTGTCAATCGCCCTGCGCAAATCGCTTACGGAAAGCCCTTGGCTCTTGAAATGCTGCGCCTGCCGAGTAATCCCAATTTCAAAATTAAGTCCGGGGACCGCCGAAAGAAAATTGCTTAATTCGAACACTGCTTCAAACGGGCCGGCGGACAAGTGCGCGGCGTTGTTAGATATGGTCACGGATTTGAATCCAAACCTTTCTGGATCGCGATGCATCTCGCCTCGTATGGATCCTGGAGCGGCCCTCTCGGGGAAAGTGTCTCCAAGCATCCGGACTCGCAAAAGTTTCCAGGGCAAGTCAGAGCTCAACAACAGTAATGCTATTTTTCGGCCGCTACCAGTAAAACGCTCTAATTGAAACGGGTGGAATCCGTTGGCAATCACTAGAGCTTCACCCGATATGTCATATGACTGAACATATAACCCGCTGCGCACGCGTAGCGACTTTTTGGATGCCCAAATCTCGTCTAATGCTTGCGCCGACAGATCTCGAAACTTAGCGAGCACTTCGTGACCTCCGAGGACCGGTGTAGAATCACTCGCACTGCAAAGCTTACGAACTTCCGCTTTCTCGATTATACTCAAGAGGGATGAAGCAGCCCGTGATAGCCGATTAATGTAACCGTAATGGCGATCCATAATTTCATTGGCTTTCAAAGTCTCGGCCGACATCACATAGCACCCTCGGGTTTCGAGTCCGAAGGCATCGATCCGCTCGCCCATAAATCGGCATGTTTCTTCAATTAACTTTGGGTCTTGTATTAAGAAAACCCCTGGCTTCACAATGAAAAGCATCTGGTTTTGTCGTCCAGTGTCGAAATCGAATTCTTGCACAAGACAGTCGACCTGGTTTTGATGAATTGCAGATACTAGTTGATTAATTGAAGTATTCACGTTGTAGCCCGTTCCATCATGATTCATTGCACGCTTAAACCAACTCGAGCCAAGTAGCTTTCAAGGAGAGCGTCGACATGCGCGGACGTCAATGTATAGCGCCATCTCTCGACCTGCTCAATAAGTTGCCTGAATATGATATCTGGTGAGGAGGAAACTCTGTTAGGCGCCCCAAGATCTGAGCCGAAATCGACGTAAACGGCATCATCGCCTCTTGATCTGATGTCCGCAAGACCATCTACGGGTAAGAATCTTAGCCGAGCGATAGCGGCAGCAATGTTCAACAGCTGAGCTAATACCTTCTCCGATGATACTGATTGCAGAGCCTTGCTCACATGAAGCGGTATTTCTTCTTCGAGTATCACCCCCGAACCGCTCGCTATCAGCTTAGGAACGGACACGCCTTCCGCTGCCAGCACTGAGCGCCTCAGAATCCATAATTGGAGAATGCCCTCGACGGTTGTATTTGAACCAAACGATACACAGGCCTTAAGTCGGTACCTTCGTTCGATGTTCGAGCTGTGCAAAATAGCAAAGATATAGCTGTATGTTTCGGCCCCACTTCTATGCCAATCCATTACCGTCCGTATACGCGGCAACTTTTGCCCATCTGCTGCAAAGCCCAGCTTTGCAAACGCGATAGCCACGTCGGGGGCGTTCGCCAGCCGGCAAAGCTCTTCCTCCAATGACCATCCTTTGGCCATAAAATGCACCTTATCCGCAATAGCCAGTAATGCTGGCGCGTCGCGCTTTCCCGACCGTATGCGGATAGGAGTGCCGCAGAACCGAGTCAACATGCCGCGAGGCGCTCTCCCTTCACAATCCTTATGTCGTTGATCGTGTCGTTTTCCGGGATCAACTACAAGGTGAAAGCTCTCGCCATGACTACATGCTTCACGGTTGGCATCGTGTGTGTCCTCGTCATCACTAGGCTTCTCGATTAATGGCATAGGACCAGGGTGGAAACTGGGCTTGGCGCAGAATTAGCACGCCTTCTCTCGAGGGAACGCATCCGCGTTGTCAACGCTGGCCGCACCAGCGTAGTCAAGGACTCGATCTGGATGGCTGCTTAGGGTCAACTCCCGTCATTGAGAACTCTTAGTCGAACTTTTGCATAGGGATGGAAAGCGGAAATTCGCTCAAAGCGGCCGGAATGCCGCCAGTGCGCCAACAGCAGACCTATATTTAACCATTTCGATCCGACAGTCTTGCTGCTATTGGTCGCCGAGCTTAGCGTAAGGACTGTTTGGAGACATAATACTGCTTGTCGCGTAATGGAAAGCATGTTGAGACATCTCAATGCTAGAGCGGTCGACCCTTCGATCCTTGGGCTTGCTCGCCCTGTTTTGCGGCAGCTCTGCGCTGGCAGGATCGGAAAGCGCAGCGACGGGCAAGGTTGAATCGGTCGAAACATCCGTCTGCCGCCTTATCGAATCGTCGGCACGAACTCAGAGTCTGCCGGTCGCGTTCCTGACACGGCTGATATGGCAGGAAAGCAGCTTTCGACCCGACACGATCAGTCCAG
>PLUZ01000556.1 GCA_003162995.1 Methylocapsa sp.
GCCAAGATCTGCAGCAGCGGCAGGACCCGCTGTTCGTCGCTGGTCATAAACAAATCGTCGGCGATAAAGGGCAGTGGCTCATTGTCCCCGCAGAATCTTTCGATCGCCGCGACGCGCAGCGACAGGAATAGCTGGTCACGCGTCGCTTCGCTCAATCCATCCAGTCCGCATTCGCTGCCGTCATGGCGCCGGCCGATCGGAACGGGCTTGGCCGCGTTCCGGTAGTCGATCGAGATGCGTTCGATCGGATTAGCCGCGGTGCTGGCGATCCGCGCAAAAAGCTCGCTGGCGCGGGTGATCATCGGGTTCTGGTTTTCGTCCTGATAGCGCCGCACCGAACGCTCGAGCAGTCGCCGGGCAACCTCAAGGCGCAACCAACGCTCGATATGGCCGCCCGCCGCCNNGCTTGGTCGGCGACCGCGCCGCCCTTCTTCCCACCCAGCGCGGCAAGACCGTGGTCGGCTTCCGTCTCCGCCTTTGCGAGAAATTGAATCTTGGCTATGAGGAGGCCTTCATCCTCCTGGATGGCGGCGAGTTCTGCGTTGGCTTGATCCGGCGGGACGGAGTCGACTTCGGCCTGCAGCGTTGCTTCATCGAGAGCGTCACCGGCCTTGGTCAGTTCCTTTGCGCGTTCTTCGATTTGAACCCTTAGGCTGCGGCGCTGAGACGAGCGGCGCGCCAAATCGTAGGCGTCGGCGTCGGGAGAGAATCCGTAAGTTCTCCGCATTCCGTCAATGACGAAATTCGCCGACCGGTGCTGTTCCCTCGCTTCATCGAGGGCCGTTCGGAGGTCATCGGTGCGGTTCTTGAGGTTGGCGCGCTCTTGAAAGGCGCCTTTCGCGGCGTCGAGCCGTATCTTGAGGTCGCGGACGATCCTCTCGATAGGCGCGCCAACCAGCGAGCTTTCACCGAGTTCGGCAACGAGCGCCGCAACATCGACGCGGAAATGATCTAGATCTTCGTTCAAACCCTTGTACCGGCGTTGATCCTCTTTGCGTTTGGTGAGAGGCGCGGTAATCGCCTCCCAGGCACCGAGAGCGGCTTCGGCCTCCGCCGCTTCGGCTGTGGGAGCGAGGTGAATTTCAACGACCGCTGACCGCCATGCTGCTTGCCATTTCGCCTCGGCAGTCGCAGCGCGTTCGAGAGCATTTTTCGTCTTCTGGTTTCGTTCGCTCGCGGTCTTGATCTTTGTCACCGCCGCCGACCTCTCGGTCGCGGCGGCCTGCAGCTTGGCCAGGGCCTGGCGCAGCTGCCGGTCGAGATCGCCGAGCTCTTGTATGGGCTGCCCCAGCCCCAGCATTTGGGCAGCCTTTTCGAGGAGCGTGCGGGCGCACTCGGCCGTAGCGTGAGCCTCCCGCAACTTTCCCGCCGCCCTTCGGGCCTCGCCGAGGAGACGAAGGACTTCGTCCTTTCGGCTCAGCCATTTCGCCATTTCCACGGGCGACTTAACGATCACTCCGGTGTCTTTCCAGAGTTCACACCATTCCGAATCGAGTCGTTGCATTTCCTCTTCGGCAGCGTTGCGTTGAGCGTCAAGGTCGACGAGCGTTTTAGCGATTTTCTTCTGGCTGGCCGTGAAGGTGGTGAGCTGGGCGACGCGCTGAGCTTCGGCCTCGCGCCGGTCGACGAGTTCGTCGGCATGCCGGACGCTCGTCTCATAGGTTCCCACGAGATCTGGGTTTGCGATGTCGGCCGGCGGTTCGCCAGAGGCTTCGACCGGTTGGACAAATCGTGAGCGAATCCAGCGCCAACGGCCCTCGCGCTCATCGCGTGCGTCCCGAATCGCTTTCGGCGACGGGACTTCGCCAGCGGCCGCGAGGCCAGCGAGATCGGCGTCGACCTGAAGCGCCTCTCGTTTGGTCTCTTCGATTTTCTTGTTGAGCGCACCGATGTCTTGTTGCGCGGCGACGCGGCACTCTTCGCTCCGATTTACCGCCGTCGCGTCGGGAGCCGGCAGGGCGGCAAGTTCGTCGGCGGTGCCGGACCATAATCCGAGGCGCCCCAACGCTTCGGAGAGGGCCAGNNTTTTAACGGCGGCGAGCGCATTCGCGACGTCGCCGAGCTTCGCCGCCTGAGCAAGGAGCTCGCTCGGTTCCGATGCGTCAACGTCAGGCGGCAAATCCTTGAGCGCGGCTTCGGCGTCGGCTAGCGCCGCGTTGGCGTCTTCGTGGTCGGTTCCCGCGGTGTCCGACTCGGAGCGAATGACCGCGCCGTCTTTGATCAGTGCGCGGACCTTCGCAAACGTGATCTTGCTGGGGAGGACATCCTCAACGTGTGCGGGATCGTCGTCCAGGCCGAGTGCGCGCAGTACCGTTTGGATCTGGTCGTTCGATTCGATGATGCGGCGAGCGAGCTTAGGGACGTCGTCCTCGTCACCGAGGTATTTACCAAGCCGCTCGCAAAGTGCGGTGATAGTTTCCTCGAAGCCGACGATTGGGCCGACCGCCGGCGCAGCTTCGAGCTTTTCCGTGAGCTTCTTCATCTCGGCGACGTTGCGGGTGACCGCTTCGGCTGCGGAACNNCCTCCGGCAGGTCCGGGATCGCGTCGTATTGGACAATTTCGCTGCGAAGCGTCCAGAGCGCCGCCAGGGTCGGCGCGACCCGCCGTCCACGCTCAAGGAAATTGCGGCGCGCCCGTAGACTTTTCAATTGTTCGTCGACGGCCAGGCGATTTGCGGTGGCGTCGTCGCGCGCCGTCTCTGCTGCGTGATAATGATCGGGCACTATCATGTCCGCCTTTTTGGTCGAGATGGCTCCTGTAAAGCGGTCGATTGCCGACCAGATTTCTCCCTTTGAGCGCCTGTCGACGAGCGAGCCGAGGCGTTTCAGCTCCTCGTCAAGTTCCAAGAGAACGGCGTTGACCGATTCGAGGCCGGTTCCGGCAGCGAACAGGGCATGCGCGAAGTTCCCGTGGGGATTGAGCATTTGCTTTCCGCCGCTGCGCAGCCTTTCCTGATCTAGGCCGAACATAAAATGGAATTGGTCGCGGTCGACCCCGCCGAGGAAAGGCACGAGCGCGGCGTCGGGAAGGGTGGTTTCCGGCTGCGATAGGCTGACCAGAGTACCCGCTCTCGCCTTGCGCCGCTTAAACTCAAGACGTTCGCCGTTTGAATTTGCGATCTTCGCGCCGATTCTGAGCTGCCCATATTCGAAGCGGAAATTGAACGGGGTCCGCTCGTCGATTCCGAAGAGGAGGTCGGACATCGCAGCGAGTGCGGTGGACTTGCCTGCCTCGTTGGCACCATAGATGACGTGCAGGCCGCCGCCGTCGCCGAAATCCAGCGTTGCGTCCTCAAACATGCCGAAGCGCTCAAGGATGAGGCTCTCGAATCTCATGACCACTTGCCCTTTGCGGTGAGACGGTGGCGGAGCAGCGCGTCGGCGTCTGCGAGGATGCCCGCGAAGCGCGCGTCGGTAAGGGGTTCAAGACCGGCTTCTCTGCGGATTTCCATCGGCACCTTTTGGAGCCCCGGTTCGACGCCCCGACGGAAGTCGGCGGCCTCGGCGTCGTCGGTTGCGATCGTGCCGACCAGAGTCGCCAGAGCGCCTGCGGCGCTGTCGCCAGGGTTGGCGACGACGGGCCTGGTATCGATCTGAATCTGCTCGATCCAGATTTCACCGGACGCAGTTAGCGCCAGCGCGTCGCTTTCGGCTTCGAGCGCCTCGGATCTCGAAATCAATTCGCCGTGGAGGGGCGTTGTGCCGGCCAGAACGAGGCGCACGGCGAGCGCGCGGCCGTCGGCGGCTGAGAGCGCGGCCTCGAAAGAGGTCCCGATCGCCAACAACGCGTCGTCGAAGCAGGGAACGTCGGAAAGATTCACATCGATACGCTGCCATTGCAACACGTCAATCGGTACGAAGCGAACGTCTTGAACATGGTTGGCTTCGACGGTCACGAGCATGAAGCCGCGCTCGCCAGGCTCGTTGATATGACGGCCCTGAAGGTTGCCAGGAAAAACAATGGGAGGGCTCTCGCAGAGGAGTCTCCGGGTGTGGACGTGCCCGAGTGCCCAGTAGTCGTATTCTTTGGCCGTGAGGTCGGCGACGCTGCACGGCGCGTAGGTCACATGGGCGCTAGGGCCGCTCCCAGAAGTATGTAGGAGACCGATGTTGAACAGATCGCCTCGCGCTGTTGGATAGTTCTGAGCCAGATTCTGTGGTACAGCGCCATTCGGAAAGCTCTGGCCGTGGATGGCGACGCCAAGTTCGTCTATGACGTGCGTTTCCGGGGACCGGCTGCGGAATTCGAAGGTATTCTTCGGCCATTGCAGGCGGCGACTCATCTTGCGGGCAGCATCGTGATTGCCGCGAATCATCGCAACGCGAATACCGGCCTTGTCGAGATCGGCGAGGCCGGCAATGAATTCGAGACCGCTCTTGTAATCGCTCCAGTCGCCGTCGAAGATGTCGCCAGCGATCAAGACGAGATCGACCTTTTCGTCGATCGCGAACTGGATCATCTCTCGGAAGGCGCGCTGGGTCGCACCCGCGAGATCCTCCGCCCGGCTGCCTGCGCGTTCGCGTAGCCCAGTGAGAGGACTATCGAGATGAAGATCGGCGGCGTGAATGAACCGCATGACGTACCCCGAATCACTTGAATTAAGTTCCATTAGGTTGGCCCTCCGATTTCGTGCTGTCTATTTTGTCTTTGCGCGGTGTATCGGTGGCCGTCAGCTTATGTCCCCCTGAGGTCAGGAGCTCCCGTTAAGGGAGCGCCGCTTGGTGTCAACAGTCGACCTTCAAGGGTGCATCAGAAACGGTCATTCCCAATGATGACGATGACCGGTGCCTCGTCCCTAGGTCGGCAGTTCAAAAAGAATGCCTCGCACCTCAAGTAGTCCGGTGAGAGTCGGCAACCCGGACGTCCCATCGACGCTCAGGAGCTCTGCGGGGGTCGTTCCGTCTGGATTCAGGCTCTCAAGGACGACGAGCGGCCCGCGCAAGCGGAGTCGCTTGAAGTATCGGCCACCGTGCTCGTCCACGGCAACAACCAAGCGCCCCTCCATTGTCCTGATGTGGGCCTCGTCAAAGGTAACGGGATGTGTGATGAGAAATTGGCTCTCCAGAGCAATTGGCTCGGCGCTTCTCCCCTTCACTTCGAACAACCGCGCATTCTGCAATGCGTCTTGAATGAGCGATGCGTTTGGCAACGGCAGAAAATCGCTGTTTGGGTCTAGGGCCGGCGGGCGGTGGAGATGCGACGCGAAAATGGTCCCCACTATCTTATGTGGCACCAAGCCTTCGCGCGGCGCAATGACGGGCTGCACCAAATTATAGGGGTCAACGGATTGTCCCGTCAGTACGATGATATCGGGGTGCGCATCGGTGAAGTTGTAGCGGCGTGCAAGTAGTCTATCCCCAAACGCTACCACGACGAGATTGCGCTCATTCACCTTGGCGTAGTTGCTGACGATGATCAAATCGCCAATCCCTGCAACCGGGTCGAGCGTTCCGCTGGTCAGTTGATAAATCTCGTGATTGGGAAGCGTCAGAGGCTTCGCCGTCGCCCACTCCTCGATCGTGAGCAGTCCATCTCCAGCTCGGCCATCGCTCTTTGCAGCCGCCGCAACACCAGTCCGGAAAAGCGCGAGCTTCTTGATCTCCGCATTCTGGCTCGTGGGAAGCTCGACAACGTTCTTCTCCCACGTGAAGGTCCGTGGATCACCATAATGGGCTTCGTACTCTGCAAAGACGTGGAACGCGGTCGAAATCTGTTTCTGAAGTACGCCATCCCAGACTTTTTTTACGTCTTCAGCCTCAGCAAGGCCGATGGTGCCGTCATCCCTGTGGTGTGACTCATTGATCAGCTTCATCGACTTTCCACCTCCGCCATCAAGTGTATTGCGGAGATCAACGAAAGCCCTTCGATTGAAGGGCACGACAGCACCTTCCTGCAGGCGCTTTAACTCCTGCTTCAGGCCATCGAGACTTAAAGACGCAATATGAGGTCTNNAAAGGTCTTCGCAATAGACCCTCACGTCGCTAATATACTTGCGAGCAAGCGCGTCATCGTTGTTAGCCTTCGCGTCGTTCCAGCCACGTTCAAGGCTGCAGCCATTCACGATGGTGGCGACGCCCGATATTTTGTTGATAGCAGCAATCAATCCCTGTTGGCCTGCGAGCTTTTCGTGGTTTACGAGGCACTGGAAGAATTGGCGTTCGTGTGTCGTCAGGAACAACTGCATTCCAAGCGGTTCTCTTGTATCGAGATTCGCAAGTCGCGCCAATTCCTCGGCCCATTTCCGCTTGTTGCGGGGGTCGAAAGTCATCTGCGGATCATCGAGGATAACCAGCGGAAAGGGATTAGCGTTAAGTCCCTCGATCGTTTGTTCACGAAGCGCGAGCACGAAAGCCCACAGGATGGCCTTTAGCCAAGACGAATTGGCAACGAGCGCTGCGTCGATCTGCATGCCTGGCTCGAAACTGCCCTCGACACGGACGGCCTTCTTTCCAAGGGATGCCTTTTCATAAGCGAGCCGTTCCCGAAGGTGAATGCGGTCTAGAATTGCCTTGATCTTGCTACCCAGTGCC
>PLUZ01000253.1 GCA_003162995.1 Methylocapsa sp.
AACTTTTCGGACCGACTCTTATTACAATCGCCCGCCGCAGCAGGGGCTTTATCGGCATTTCCGGGCCATCCACGATGCTACCGGGCTGCCGATCCTGCTCTATGACGTGCCTTCGCGCACGGCATGCGCCCTCGCGACCGAGACAATCTTACGCCTGGCCGAACTGCCCCGGATCGTCGGTCTCAAGGATGCGGCCCGCGATCTCACGCGGCCGGTGCAGCTGCGCAGGCAGCTTGGAGAGCGCTTCCGGCTGTTCACCGGAGTTGACGCCACTGCCGTGGAGTTTCTTGCCGCCGGAGGCGATGGTTGCATCTCCGTCGTCTCCAACCTAGTCCCTGCGTCGTGCGTAGAACTGCACTCGGCTTGGACTTGCGGCAACGATGCCGGAGCCCGGGGGATTGCCAGGACGTTGGCGCCGCTGACTGCAGCTTTGTTCATGGAGAGCAATCCCATACCGGTGAAATTAGCCTTGAATTTGCTAGGTTTTATGGGCGCGGAACTCCGTTTACCTTTATGCGAAGCCTCGGACACAACGCGCGTCGCTGTCACCGAGGCGCTGAGGCGGCTTAATCTCATGCGGCCGCTTCTCGTGAGCACCTCCGCAACAATTCAGCCGCAGCTCGGGCCCCCTAAGCTTGGAGCCAGCGTCAGTGTTGCTCTCTTTGGGAACAGTGATGGCTTTTGGAATTGGGAAGCTTGCTCCGGCGAACTATCTCAACTCGGGCACCGCCAGCGTTCACGGGAAAGTGCCGAAGTTGTGCATGAAGTCGCCGATTTCTCAAGATCGCAGGTTGAGGTTGCCCCCGCCGACAGCGCACCGGTCCGGTCCGTTCTATATGATTTCTTAAGTTTGATCCCTTGCCTGCGTAATCGGTCCCTTATGCGCTTTTTGGCATCCTTCGCGCCTCGGCCGTTTCGCCCGGCGCGTTGGAGCAAGCCATGAGATCACGACTGAGAAAGAGGTGCCGCGCGGATTGTGCCGCCCCAATCTCGTCTATGCCGGTGTGGTCGCCTTGATCATTTGCATTGGGCTGATCGCGAGGGGGACCAGCTTTCTGCCATAGCGATGATGTCAACGACCTACGGCTACTTTATTGCCGTCCGTATTATCTAAGAACGAGCGGGGCGGTGGGTCCGTCTTATATAATCCGCCGAGAATTGGTATCGGGAGAATGCGCCCTGCGGCCTGAACAGCCCATGGTACTGGCGCGTCCTTGTTCAGAGAGAGATGTGTCCGTTGGCCTCACCCAGCTCGGTCATCGTCTTCAGCGCTGTTGCCGCCGACGCATAGCCGCCGCGGGCGCCGTCGATGAAGTGGAGGTGATTGCTATCGGTGGGTGAGGGCGCGAAGCAGGTCATCACCGCGGCATCCTGACGGTGCAGTCCGTAACGCACCGTTCCCGCCGATGCCGCGGCCTCGAGGCGTTTCTCGATCGCATCGGCGAGGTCGGGCGTGCAATCGAGAACCATCCGTAGGCCATCGGCGAATTTACGGAAATCGGAATTCTCGACCACTTGCTGTAGATAAGTCGCCGGCACGAAGCGGCCGACGCGAATCCCGTATCGCAAGATAAAATAATAGATGAGCGTCCGTGCGAGGAGGGCACCCCGCCGCACGACTAGCGGTATTCCAGCATTGCGTGCGGCGCGCGCCTCAAGTCCGGCGCCAGCCGGCGGCCAACGCAACCGGAGGCCGGCGAGCGGGACAGGATTGGACATATCCGGGCTCTTGGCGATGACGGAGACGATGTCCTCGATCACCGCCCGGAAGGCGTCAGGGTTGGCACCGCCGGCCGCCACGATCAGCAGCGAAAGAACCAGCCCGCGTGCGGCCGGCATCTCCTCGAACCGGCACGACAGGCCGGTGAGATCCGGACGAACGCCNNCATGCGACCGGCACCAGCGCGGCCTTCATGACGAGGCCGAGATCGTTCTTCACCCACGCCGTGGTGGCGGCAAGCGCCTCATGCGCGCGTGCAAGGTCCTGGGCCGGCACCGCGAAACTCGCCCCATCGCCGCCGAACACGAAGGGGAAGTCGCTGCCGCCAAGCGCATTCTTAAGCGCCGCGATAACGGCGGCGCCGGCCATGTTCACGGACCTGTAGCGGTTCTCGCGGATGGCCTTGGTCGACTGTACGATGTCGGCGATGCCGATCGTCCAGTCATCCGGTAGCGGCTTATAGAGGGCCGGCTCCATCAGGGCACCGAAGCTGTCGAAGACCGGAATGCTCGCGTAGAATAGATCTGCTTCGTTGCTCTTGCTCATTGATCGAGTTGGCATTGTCACGTCCGGACGTTTCACCTTTCAATCGTGAGAGGCCACAAAGCCAGGATGTCTAAATGTCAATGCCTTAGACTAGTTTGCCTAATATGGGACGGATACTTTTTTCTTCCACCCGGTAACGGATACTGCTTACGGACGAGAATTGGCACAGAAAGTCGATGAGCGTTTGCGGCGAGATGGTTTCGACATCGGCAAATTTCCCGGCGAACAAAGACGTGGGATCGCCCGTCGATTCATCGAGGCCGACGAGAAGCTGGAGGACCTCGCTCGTCACGGAGAGGAGTTGCAACTCGCTGATAGTCTGAGAACGGACTGGATGACGGTTATGGAAAATGGTGGTCGGTCAGCGTGAATTCGCCTGGACGCCAGACGATCCCATCTGAGTGAACTGGCAGGAAGGTTTAATCGCATCCATGTCGATCGCCTTGACCGCGCCTCGTCGAGCCCACCTTTCGTTTCGAGCACGCCGAGAAGCTCCCGACAACGTTGCGTGAGAATATTGCGTCGAGCAAGGATCGCGGTGGCCTCCCGCCGCAGCTCGATATCCTCGATTAAGTCCAGGCGCCTCAAACGACGTCCGCCGGTTCTAGCGTACAGGCGGTATGCGCATCGATTTCAACCTGAATCGTTGCGTGCCCGATGGTGAAATGCTCATGCAATTCATGCGCGAGCCGAACCAGAAACTCGTCGCCGGGATGGCCGCCCGGCATGAGGCAGTGACAAGTCAAGGCTGTATCAGTTGTGCTCATTGGCCAGATATGCAGGTCATGAATTGCCGTCACACCCGGCTGTTGCAGAAGAAAGCGGCTGACCTCATCGGGCTTAATCTCTACCGGCACTGCGTCAAGGGCCATGCCGACCGAGCCACGCAACAAGACCATGTGCCTACAAGAATAACTACGGCAATCGCGAGGCTCACGAGCGGGTCGAGCCGCGTCCAGCCTGTTAGTAGAATGACGCCGCCCGCAGCCACGACGCCCCCCGACACAAGTGCGTCATAGGCCATGTGCAGGAACGCGGCCCGCAGATTGATGTCGCCTTTGCGAGCGGAGGCGAACAGCCACGCCGTCACGCCGTTGATGGCAATGCCGACTGCTGCAACCACCATGACGGTGACGCTGGCCACCTCGCCCGGAGAGATCAGGCGGCGCATACCCTCAACCGCAATCGCGCCAACCGTCATGGTGTTCATGTCCGCATTGGCGAGCGCGGCCAAAATGGTGCCGCGCCGCAGACCATAGGTGTAAGTCTGTGAGGGCCCGTGCCGGGCCAGCAGCATGGCAATCCATGCCATAACCAGCCCCAGCACATCGCCTAGGTTGTGGCCCGCATCGGCTACCAGAGCCATCGAGTTCGCCAGCAGGCCGTAGATTACTTCGACAATGACAAAGCCGAGGTTGAGCGCGATGCCGACGGCAAACGCCGTCCCGAAATTCTTGGGTGCATGCACATGCGAGCACCCATCCCCGTGTGCATGATCGTTTCCCTCGTGCCCGTCGTGATCGTGGTGTTCATGTCCAGTCATGGCACTTATTCCGCCGCCACAATGACAGGCGCGGCGCGTTCGGAGCGAAGTTCACCGCGCGCCTGAGTGACGATTTGCCATCCGCCCCACAGGCCAAGCCCGCCCATGGTCGCGGCGACAACAACATCCGGCCAGCCTGTCCCTGTGCCGAAAACTCCCATGGCCGCGAGCAACACCGCCGCGTTGCCGGCCGCATCATTGCGCGAGCAAATCCAGACCGAGCGCATATTCGCGTCCCCGGTGCGGAAGCAATAGAGCATCAGGGCCACGCCGCCATTAGCGATCAAGGCCGCGATCCCCACCACGCCCATGACATCAGCCCGTGGCAGTGTGCCGTAAAAAGCGTGCCATGCCGTGCTGCCCAGCACCCACAAGGCGAAGGCAATCAAGGTGCTGCCCTTGGTGATGGCAGCGCGGGCGCGCCATNNGCGCCATTCCGGCAACGCCGAGACTGATGGCGTAGTTCGCCGCATCGCCGAAGAAATCGAGCGCGGGCTTGCAAGGCCGCTGAACCAGCGGCAGCCCCGGCCACGATCTCGGTCATGAAGAAACCGGCATTGACGGCCAGCGCAATCCAGAGCGCGCGTCGCCACTTAGGGCTGTTTAGTGCGTCGGAGGAACAGGAGGAGTCGTGACAACAGGCCATACAAGCGCCTCGACTGTTTGCGATGGCCTATGCTATAAACCTTGTAGTCACTACAAGGTCAAGGGCAACGATGAACATTGGGGAATTGGCGCGCGCAGCGGAGACGAAGGCTGAGACGATCCGCTATTATGAGCGCATCGGCCTCCTGCCCGCGCCTCCCCGAACGGCGGGGAACTACCGCGATTATTCAGCGGCACATGTGAGCCGCCTTACCTTCACCCGGCGCGCCCGCGACCTTGGCTTTTCCATCGAGCAGATTCGGGCGCTGCTCGATCTTGCCGACCAGAAAGAGCAGTCCTGCGAAGCCGTGGACGCCATCGCCCGCGAACATCTGGCGGATGTGAAGCGGAAATTGGCCGACCTGTCGGCGCTACGCCGGGAACTGGATTCGCTGATTGGCCAATGTCGTCATGGCACGGTTGCCGAGTGCCGCATCCTTGAAGCTCTTGCCCCCGATGCGCGGCGTGCATGTTTCCATGCGGCGCGGCCTTCCGTCAGCCCGTAATAAACGATCACGAGTCCAGCGATAGGGTCGGCCCACCACCAGCCGAGCAGGGCATTTAGGCCGACGCCAATCAGTACCGCACCGGCCAGTGCCGCATCAATCAGGGTGACGCGAGCCTCCGTGGTAAGCAACAAATTGCCAAGCTGACGGCCTGTGACCAACTTTCCCCACGCCAACAGCAGCATGACGGCGCATGTCAACACGAGCCAGACGGTCCCAAGCGGCGAAGGTGCGGGATGAGTATTGGCTAACAGCGTCCAGACGGATTGCACGAGCACGTAGATCGCCAGAATGATGAAAGCAGTGCCGATGAGTTTGAGTGCCAAGCTCTCCCGCCCTTGTTCAAGGCCCTTAATATAAGGCGGCCGACTCTACAATGCCTCGCGCAGCGATTGCGTATGGTCCGACGAGAACGAGGCGGCGTTTATGCGCGTTGCCTCGGAGCCGCTGCGGCTCTATGATCCTCGTGCTATAGACAGGCCAGCATCAGGGCGACCTATTGCGGTTGCCAGGGTCCGCCTATGACGGTCAGACGATCCGCCTCAAACACTCTATGACCGGCGCGCGAGTGGCGGTCCCGGTCGGAGCACCACTGAAAGCGGCGCCCGACGCGAGCAAAAAGCGCGGGCCATTAATCCTTATGAACACGCGCGGCCGCGCATGGGCTGAAAACGGCTTTCATGCCTCTTGGCGTAAGGCGTGGATGGCCGCCGGGGTGTCCGGCGATTTCCACGATCTAAGAAGAATGGCCGTGCTACGGTTGTTTCTGGCCGGTGGAACCGAGGCCGAGATCGCAACCATCACCGGCCATAGCTTGCGGGATGTCCGATC
>PLUZ01000437.1 GCA_003162995.1 Methylocapsa sp.
CCTATCCGGCTTTCAAGGCGGCGCTCCTCGCCCTCGTCGAGAGTTTCAACGCGACCTATTGTTCCGCCTATCCGGTTAAGATCCTAAACTTTGCTGACAAAACGCACCATCTCCGCATCGGCTGGATGAGCTATGTCGCGCCGCGTTTCGCGCCGCTCATCACGCCGCCGCCCACCGCCATCCATGAGCGCACCTCGCAGGGCGGTCTGTTGCTGTCGGCAACGCAAGAGATCTTCAGGGTGGACAATCCTGCCCATCTCGCCGTGGCCCAAGACATCCTCAAGGCGCTGGCTCCCTTCGAGGCGCTTCCCTGGCCACCCGACGCCACGCCGGAATGAAACGCGCTTAGCCCTTAGCCCGGCAGCGGAGCATCTGTGCGAATTGAATTTCGACAGTTACGTGCAGGCTGGCGCGACCGGCCAGCAGGCGGACGGGTCGATTGGGCTTCTGGCCCTCCTTGACGTGGATCAAGACGGCCAAATTGCTTAGCTTCTACATATCTATATGCATAATCCAGCCTGTAGTGTGCAGGGAAATGCCCTGCTGCGGCGAAATATGGATGTCATAATCCAGGAACTATAGTCGCGCGCGGATTCTGCTGCCGTTTTCGACGGCTTTTGCGGAGGATAGAAAGATGAACGCCAGCGATGTGATGGTCCGGGACGTCGTCACAATCGGGCCGGATGACGAGATCTCGACGGCAGTGCGGCTGCTTGCCGATCACGACGTCAGCGCTTTGCCGGTCGTCGATGCCGATGGCTATGTCCTCGGCGTTCTCAGCGAAGCCGATTTGCTGCATCGTGAAGAGGACGGCACCTTGAAACATAGGGCCTGGTGGGTCGAGGCAATTACGCCAGCACACACGCTTGCCCTCGATTACGCCAAATCGCATGGCCAAAAAGTTGCCGAAGTCATGTCCGATCGGGTGATTTCCGCCAGCGAGGACACGCCCTTGTCGGAGCTCGCCAACATCCTGGAGAAAAACCGCATCAAGCGCGTTACGATTCTCAAGGATGGCAAACTCGCAGGAATCGTCAGCCGTGCCAATCTCATCCAGGCGCTGGCCTCGGCTCCTCCCATCGCCGCCAAGGATCCCCTTGCGGATCGCGGCATCCGTTCGGCCATCCTGGCGCGGCTCGCTGATCAGTCCTGGACCGATTTTGGCGAGCGCAACATCGTGGTCTCCGATGGGGTCGTGCATCTTTGGGGGCTTGTTGGATCGCCCGAAGAACATAAGGCTTTGTTGGCTGTCGCTGAAGGCATCCCTGGCGTGCGTCGGATCTCCGACGAGATGATTGCCTCTTATTCCGCAGTCCCCGGATAGCGCGATATTTTGGGGTGGCAGTATCCTCCGTTCACTCACAAAAAGCAACTTGGGAGGGACGGCAGATGAGCGACAGGATCGCGCGCTGTCTCGGGTCCCTATTTCGATTACTGCTCGTGTTGGTGGCGTTCGGGGCTTCCCTGACGGCGCCGCTCGATTGCGCTTTGGCCGCGGAGCGGCGTCCAATCGCTCCCCTGCGCGTGGCGGTTTACGATGTACCGCCCTATGGCACCGTGGGCTCGGATGGTGCGCTGTCCGGTTTGAGCGTGGACCTGTGGCGCCGGGTGGCGGAGGAACTGGAATGGGAATACAGACTGACGCCAGTGTCTCAGATGGAAACGATTCTCAGCGGCCTTGAGCAGGGTCGTTTCGATGCGGCGATCGGCGCCATCACGATCACCCCGGAACGGGAAGCGCGCATTGATTTTTCATATCCGACACATCGGTCCGGAGTGGCGGTCGCTTTGCCTAAAGAGACGGGCCCGCTTGCCGCTATCGTTTCCTATGTGACGGTCGCCGCGGACCTTGGCGCTCTGATTGTCGGAATCTTAGCTCTGCTGTTGCTGCTTGGTGTCGTCATCTGGCTCATTGAACGTCCCGGCCGTTCCGGCAAGCCGCCGCCGGAAGACAGCGTGGTCACCTTGCGCGACGGCCTCTATTGGGCGGTCGTTACGATGACGACCGTCGGCTATGGCGACAAGACGCCGAAGACCCCTCTTGGCCGGCTTGTGGCTGTCGTTTGGATGTTGAGCAGCGTCGCGCTGGTCTCATTGTTGTCGGCAAGCTTGGTCTCGCGATTGACCGCTGAACGGGTCGAAAACAGCAGCATCCGCGCAGAAAGCGATCTGACCGGGAAAAAACTAGCGGCGGTTGCGCAATCCTCGGGAGCCGAGTATCTCGACGAACTGCATCTCAAATACGAAAAATACGATAATTTGGCGGAAGCTCTTTCCTCCTTGGCTAATGGCCAGTCGAACGCCGTCGTCAACAGCGTGGGCGCGCTACAGTATTTGGTTGCCGCGCGCTTCGCGCAAGTTATTCGTGTGCCGCGAGTCCTTCTCGCGCCAGCCTTTATGGCGATCGCGCTGCCGGATAATAGTCCGCTCAAAAAGCCCATCGATCGCGCTCTTATCAAAATCACCGCCAGCCCCGAGTGGAAATCGGTCGAAGAGCTTTATTTTGGACGATAGACACCTATTGTTTTGGGCCGCTTCCGGGCCATCCGGCAGGTTTGTTTCGCATCTGCCGTTCGCGGAATGTGGCTAGCGCCGGAATCCTCCAATTCCTCATCCGCCTTCACGCCGCCAGCGACCGCACGAGCGTGCGCACCTCCGCCGAGGTTTTTGGGAGACCAAGGAGGCCTGCCACCGCGCGGGCAAGTTCGTCATCGCGCAAGCTGCCGTTTTGCTGACGCGCGATCGCAATCGCGGCCCTTATCTCGGACGTAGCGATCATATCGAGCTTGCGAAGACTTGCGGGCGCGGCTGATCTGTCGCGCACAATTGGCGCGTTTCTCTGCTCCGGCGTGAACCAGAAGTCTGCCTCGTAGCAGAGGTCCGGCGCATCATCCGCGAACAGATCCAAGGCGCGCTTCACGGCTGTGGCGATACGCGGGCTCACGCGCTGCTTGCCAAAAAGAGTGCCTATCCGGCGAACGATCTCGTCGCGATGAATGGGTCCTTCCTGCGCGATCACGGAACGAACGACCGGGCTAAGCTTTTCCATCTCGATTTCCTGTATGTCGAGATCGAGCGGAACCTCGCATATGGCGCGTTCGTAACTCATCTCGCGCAAACCCGCCGCAGTGGGCTGCCCTTGTTCGCGTAGTGTGTCGGCGAAGCCGGGTGGAAGCGTTGCCTGCGGCAAGTCCCGGGCAGCGTCCGCGCGCGCCGCGTCGAGAACCTGCTTCAGCTTTTCCATCTGCTCGCCGCGACGGTAGAACCAATCCGTGCTCCAAATCCGGTGGAACCGCCAGCCGAGATTTTCGAGGACCTGCTGGCGCAGCCGGTCGCGTTCCCTTGCCCAAAGGGCGGAATGATAGGTCGCCCCATCGCATTCGATAGCGAGCATATAGCGGCCGGGCGTTGCCGGATCGCGTACCGCGAGGTCGATCTTGAATCCCGCCGAGCCGACTTGCGGCTCGACCTTATAGCCGAGGCTCTCGACGGTTTCTGCGACGGCGGCCTCGAAGGGCGAGTCGAAATCCGCGCCGGTCTTCAGGCTCTCCTGAAGGATGCCGGTTTCCGCGTATTGGAGGAAGCGCTTGAGCACGCGCGGACCAACTCCCGTTGCCCGTTCGAGATTAATGTCGCCAGGGCCAAAAGAGACGAAGACCTCGCAACGGACGCGCGCCCGCGTGAAGAGAACGTTCAAACGCCGCTCGCCGCCTTCCGCCGAGACAGGACCGAACGCCATGCTATCGAGCGGCTGGCCAGCCTCGCGCGGCCCATAGCCGATGGAGATCAAGATCACATCGCGCTCGTCGCCCTGCACATTTTCGAGGTTCTTGACAAAGATATCTTCGTGGCCGCCAGCAGAAAGGCAGGCATCAAGCATGGGATCTTCGCGCCGCCGCGTTTCAAGAATATCGGCAATGAGATCGCGCTGCGCGGTTGAGAAGGT
>PLUZ01000173.1:0-1931 GCA_003162995.1 Methylocapsa sp.
CCCATGTGACCGAGGAGCTTTCGAATATCGACCGCGTGCGGCTTTTCGGGCTGGCGCCGGACAAAGGTGCTCTCACCACTTTCGAGATAGCGGGTGTGCACCCCCATGATGTCTCGACACTGCTTGATCGCGGCGGCATAGCTGTGCGCGCCGGCACCCATTGCGCCCAACCGCTTATGGAACGGCTGGGAATAACGGCGTCCACGCGGGCCTCCTTCGCACTCTACAACACCCATGAGGAGGTGGAGGCGCTGGTCCGTGGGGTGCGGCACGTCCTGGAGTTCTTCCGGTGATCGATCCAAGCCTGCGCGATCTCTCTCAAGAGGTCAAAGAGGCCAGAGGTCTTGCCGGCACATTCTATCCGTTGCATGGGAGAGATGCTTGCGGCGTTTCCGCGGCCCGAGGACCACAAGGGGATAGCAGGCGGTAAGCCAATTCCCCATGCGCATGAAAGGTGCGACACTCGCCCGGCATACATGCGAAGCGGCCATCGACCAGAACGGCAACTCTGATCACCGAAGGCTTCAGGAGGCAATGGGCGAACGATGGACACAAGCAGCCAAACCCTCGACGCGGCGGCGGCCACCGCGACGGGAGATGCGTCTTCGCCCGGCTGGGTCCAAGATGGTCTCATGAGCGACATCATCGGGGCGTTACGCACGGTGCATGATCCAGAGATCCCCGTGAACCTCTACGATCTTGGGCTGATTTACCGGATTGATGTGAAAGACCAAGGCCTCGTCGAGATTGACATGACCTTGACGGCGCCCGGCTGCCCTGTCGCCAGCGAAATGCTCGGATGGGTGAAGACTGCAGTGAGCGGTCTCGAGGGCGTGGCTGAAGCAAAAGTCAATCTTGTCTTCGATCCGCCTTGGGATCAGTCAAGGATGTCGGACGAAGCCAAGCTGGAACTCGGCTTGGTATAGGCTCTCGTCCTGGAATAAGCCGCCAGTTCCGAGCGCTTTTTGCAACCCGGTACCTGGCGACAAGGGGGAGCGGCGGATGATAACAAGCGAGGCCGCCATTGTCCGACGGCTTTTGGGGAATATGTCGCAGGACGAACGGCACGCGATATCTCCCTCGATTTGAACCGAGAGGGACCGCGAAAAGGAGATAAATATATACGTGCAACGGGCGTGATGAAACTGACCGCAAGTTTAGAGTGAGTCCGGTAACTTCGTACAGAGATTACAAAACTTTCTGAGCATGAGACGGATTGGGCGAGCCGCAGGGTGCCAGCGCCTTGCGAATGAGGCTTTTCGCCTCGGTTAGGATCAGACGCCGCGCACGCCGGTTGGCGAAATCGATAAACCCCGCTTGCGCAGCTTATGGGGAACCCGGATCTGGCCAAAGGCACGACGTCCGCGCCTCGATCTCGAGCGGCGGCCGGTTCGCCAGGAACGGCTTGCGGCGGCTCATCTCCGCCATAGCGAGATCGCCACCTTTGTCATAGAGTTCCCTGAAGCGGTAGAAACTATCCCGGCCTTAGCCGAACACCCTGCACGCTTGGCTAACATTGCCGAGCTGCTTGGCCAGCTCCAGCAAGCCGACCTTCGCTCAGGAGTTGGCCAAAGGGGTTGGCCCAGCTGATCTTCGTGGTCTGCGGCTCAGTCTGTCATTTGAATGATATCACGCACCTTGGGGTAAACTTCGTTGTCCCAGCGTCGGCCGCTGAACACACCGTAGTGGCCAACTCCCGTCTGTAGGTGGTGAGCCTTCATATATTGCCTTAATCCCGTGCAAAGCTCTTGCGCGGCGAGGGTTTGGCCAAGGCCGCAAATATCGTCCCGCTCGCCCTCGACGGTCAGCAGCGCAGTGCGCTTGATGGCGCCCGGATTGACCGGGCGGCCATGCACCTTGAGCTCGCCAAGGGGCAGAACGTGGTCTTGGAAGACCAGCTTCACCGTTTCGAGATAGAACTCAGCCGGCAA
>PLUZ01000173.1:2018-2629 GCA_003162995.1 Methylocapsa sp.
AACCAAGTTATCGGCCGTTGAATGGCCAGCTCGTTGACTTTGGTCGGGTTGATGCGCGTATCGATCGGCCCCGCCATCAAGGTCATGCTGCGGGGCTGCGCTTCATCACCGTCTTCCGCCATCAACGCGATGGCAGCGAGGACGGGGACGCAGGGCTGGCAGACGGCGACGACGTGAGATCCTGCGCCCATCACCTGCAGGAATTCAATCAAGTGGTCAACGAAGGCGCTGAAATCGAAGCGGCCCTCGGCGAGGGGCACATCGCGAATGTTATGCCAGTCGGTGATATAGACGTCGTGGTCGGTCAACATCGTTTTGACCGTCGCGCGCAACAGTGTCGCGAAATGACCCGACATAGGCGCGACCACTAGAACCCGTGGCTGTGGCGCTTCGGGTGCCTTTTTGAAGTGAAGCAGCGTCGCGAACGGCGTGGAATAGACCTCCTCTTCCGTCACTGGAACGAGACGATTGCCGACCGGGACGGATTCGATCCCAAAAGGGAGCCGTGCATGGATCAAGGTCAGATTGGCGAAGGTTTCCAAAGCTCCAGCGAGCATGCGGAGTGGCCAACCCGGCCGCAGCAGAGGCCACGGCAACCGCAGCGTCGTCCC
>PLUZ01000173.1:2698-3597 GCA_003162995.1 Methylocapsa sp.
ACGCCAGTGGCGAGAATACGCTTGAGTTGTACCCCAGTCCCTTCAACTGAAACGATACCGTCAGTTTCATAATCGAAGCCGATGATTGCGTCGGCGTCGATATCTTCCGCCCTGCGGATGAGTTCCCTCAAAACGAGTTCACGCCAATTGTCCTGGGGCGGGGCACCATTCGCGGCGTGCCAAGTGGAGGCGGCCTTTATCTTGCCTATCGTATAGAGAACGCGGCCGCCCTCGATGACGTCGGTTGAACTGATACGCATGATCTTGCCTTCAATTTCACTCTGCCAGAAACTGGCTCGCAGATTACGGGAATGAGCGCATCGCTCGTCTTGGCGTCTGCGTGTGCTCAGCCCTCACTTGCCATTCCGGCTTCCATTTGAGCAATCGGCGTGCCAATCGGTTCATGCCTTATAAGAACCTGATTTCGCATGCTAAAATTAAGCACTGGATATTGCCGGCAAAATGTTTTTAGCCCAACATCTGAGTGTCAGCCTGTAACAAACAAAACAACATCTGACAGCAGAGCGCCCCTGACATTCGCGTCGCGTAGCATTGGAGACCGGAAAGAAGTTGGGGGTAGATTGAGATATGGTCAATATCTTCGGGGAATTCTGTATGGAGATGTTCCCGATGAAATGGACGTTGAAGCTCGAGCGCATTGATGAGCCAGGCATTTTGCGATCAACCGTTGGTGGGCCTCATCGAGCGTCCCGAGCTGACCTGCGAGGCGGACCTCGGTCTCACACCCGTGACGATGGCAAGTACCTCATCCGCCAGGCGCAGTCCGAAATCGCCCACGACCAAGTTCGAGCGATAATTGCAAAGCCGCGGCCATGCGCCTGCTGCGGCCAGCTTCGTGCGATCAAAGATCATCGACGCCGGCGGATTGATACGGTTTT
>PLUZ01000440.1:0-129 GCA_003162995.1 Methylocapsa sp.
ACCACGAGACGGCGCGCGCCCAACATGCGTTCCAGCGAATCGCTCAAGCGCAATCTTCCTGCGTCAGAAATTTGAGCCATACGCATTCGGCTTCGGCGGTGAAACTCTATCGATCCTGGCCAGACAATA
>PLUZ01000440.1:156-10857 GCA_003162995.1 Methylocapsa sp.
CATCGGCGATTCTTTTGAGTTCGGCTGAGAATTGTCTGGCTTCGTCCGGCGAAAGCACCGTGTGCGAGCGATCGAGATCAATATGAACCTGGTCATCGAACCCCAGGAGCGCCCCTCCGGCGACGAGCGTGACACTATATTTGGCAATTTTATTGTGCGCAGCAACAATATGATAGAGGATATTCATAGCCGAATACTCGTTGCGCTGCGTGGATACGTGAGCCACACGCCCAATAAAGTACTTAGAATTCCAATAAACGCATGAAAAACTATCTTATTTGTGTTTTTTAAAGCAATTTCATTTTTATGTCAAGATTCATTCAAGGTCTCAACGGGAAATACGAGACACCTTCAGTATTTGTTGCACTGCAAATAAATTTCTATTGCATCATCAAAATGGCCTTTAAGCTTGACGGCATTATGAACAAGCTCTGTTGTGACGGTTGCATCGAAGTCATTATGACAAAAACGGCGGTATCTACCGGCAGATCGGCGGTCATATTGTTAGCCTCGAAAAAGTCGAATGGCTCACATTGAAAAAAACGCACAATCTAAGGAATCAGCTCGCATTGTAGGATGTCCTGTAAAATTTTAGGTCCCGCCCGCCGCGGCAGGAAAATTTCTAGTCCGGATGGTCAGCCGATTTCGGATAGGACGCCATGAATCCTCAGAATTTCGTCGTCATGGGCCGCCCGCGGCTCGCGGAGATCAGCGAATTTCCCAAAATGGATTTCGCCGATTACGAGCGGCGTCTGACGTCGCTGCAGGGAGTCCTTCAGCTTATCCAGCAGGCCTATCTCGGGACCCCGGAGCGGGCGATCCTCGTGCTTGAGGGATGGGATACCGCCGGCAAGGGCGGCATCGTTCGCCGCCTTGGCTGGGCCCTCGATCCACGCAGTTTCAAAGTCCACCCGATCGCAGCGCCAGACGAGCATGAGCGCGCCCAGCACTACCTCCAGAGGTTTTGGCGGCGCTTGCCGGAAAAGGGGCAAATCGTTGCGTTCGATCGGTCCTGGTATGGCCGCGTGCTGGTGGAGCGCGTCGAAGGCCTTGCGGCCAAGAAGGAATGGCGGCGCGCCTATCGCGAGATCAATGAATTTGAGCGCATGCTGATCGACTCCGGGATTCGCCTTGTGAAACTGTTCCTGCACATCACGCCCGACGAGCAGATGCGCCGTTTCCGCGACCGGCTCACCGATCCTGTAAAACGCTGGAAACTCTCCTATGAGGATTTCCGCAACCGCGCCCGCTGGGCGGACTATGAGACTGCGATCGAGGACATGATGGCGGAAACCTCGACAGACCTTGCGCCGTGGCATCTCATTCCGGCAAACAACAAGCCTTACGGCCGGGTCGCGGCGTTTCGCATCCTCGTGGACCGGCTGGGACAAGATGTGTCGCTTGAGCCGCGCCAGATCGACCCCGCTCTGCTCAGCGAAGCAAAGCGGGCGCTCAGCCTTTCCACCGCGGATATCGAGCGCGCCTCTCGCCCGGCCAAGCGAAAGGTCAAAGTTAAGGGGAACGGACCGGAAAGCTGACCCTACCCGGGCTTGCATTCACGCATGCCGTGATCGCGCGCCGGTAGCGTGAAATGCGCTCCCGCGCGCCTTATTCCCCGCGCTACGGGTCCGGCGAGGGATCGATCATATCTGCAATTTTTTTGAGCTCGAATGCGAAACGCCTCGCCTCGTCCGGCGAAAGCACCGTGTGAGCGCGGTCGAGATCGATATGCACCTGGTCATCAAAGCCCAAGATCGCTCCACCGCTGACGACCGCAACGCAAGGTTCGAGTTTCAGATCATTCGATGTCATGAAAGTACTTTCGAGCATCTTCTGTGCTCGCCTAAATGAAGCAGGCCCTATAATAGCGTTCATGTTCACTTCCCCAGGATATATTCTGGTATCCTCGCGTATCTGTAAAATAATTTAAAAATAATATCAAAAATCTTCACGGATTCTCTCAATCTCCGGCCTCGATAATAGCATTGTACTTGTAAACAGCTGAACATTCGACGGGAATCACAAAAACCGGCCGAGAATCTAAAGAGTATTGGTATGAGTCAAACCCATCATTGCTAAGATTTATCACAGCTAAGGCCGATAAAATCGACAGGCCAAAAATTTGCCACAAATGTGGCAATTGCGCCACAATTTTCTAAAGCGCCCGATTAACCTGGGCCGCCAGTCAAAACCCAGAGCCATCTCAATCGAATGGAATCCTTTGATCGATAAGGACACCATTCAAAATCAAAGAGTTGGAGCATGTCAGAATCGAAATAGTCGAGCAATTGTTTCGGAACATATTGTTCAGGACGTGCTGTAAGCGAAAGTTCGCGAATGCATCACTCGACCTGCAGGAGCAGCGCCACAAGTTCGCTTTGACGATGGGTGTAGGTCTTGGCAAAGATAGATTTTAGCTGATTGCGAGCGGCTTCCCGCGAAATCTTCAATTCCTGGGCTGCTATGGGCAGAGGCGCGCCGCGAGCTATGATGCAGGCGAGCTTCGCCTCCGGAGCGGTAAGTTGGAACGTCTTGGCGAGAATCGCTGCTGGCGGCCCCGGTTTAGGCCCCAACGCATTCAGCGTTACGAGAGCTTGTACGTCTTGCTCAGGCGCGTGGTTTGGCCCTTCGAAAAACCAGATTCGCAAAATGACCGGCAATTTGTCGCGGCGTTGAACGATGATCGGTTCGGCAAGCAAAGATTTTAAATTGGCCGGATTGGTCAATGCATCCAGCGATGCCTTCAGAATCGCGCGGGCTTCAGGGTCGCGAAGGAAAAGACGTTTGTCTTTGATTTTCACGTAATCGTCGAAAATCATATCCGCCGCAGCGTTCACGTCGACGACATATCCGCGCCGATCGAGTGCGATCGCGGGCAAGTGCAGCATATTCAGCGCGCTGGTGGCGAACGTTCCCGCGCCGCCCGCGCCGGCAAGGGCGGCCAATTCGATCAAGCGCTGGGTGAAAGAGGTTAGAATATTTTCTTCTTCAGCGCGATAATGGCTAACGTCTGAACTCATGCCAAACATTATCACGGATATTTTAGGCAAAACTACGCCTAATCCGAGGGAAAGGTCTTACCTCGCGACCATCAAAGCCGTGCGTCTATACATGGAGACCGTTCTATGGCCTGCAAGTGAATTGCTCACTCGCGGCTGGAGTCGTTCAACTCCTGCGCGACCTGCTCGATCCGCAGCGCCGCCTCGCCCAGCGAAACCGCAACCCGCTCGGCCCACTCGGGGGCAGCAGAGGAAGGCGCTTTGAGCCGCGCGAGTTCGGCTTCGAGTTCGCGGACACGCTCGTTCGCCTCCGACCACTCATCGGCGAGCGTGATCGCCGCCATGATGATCAGACGCTGGTCGCCGATCTCGCCAAAACGCTGCCTGAGCCCGGAAATCCTGGCATCGACCAACTGCGCGAGATCGCCGAGACGGGCTTCCTCCCCTTCGTCGCAGGACACCCGGTAGATCCGGCCCGAGATCGTGACCGCCAGTTGCGCCATTTTACCCTCTCACAACGGAATGTCCGCCCCATGGCCAATGGTGATTTACCCCTCGCGGGACACAACCTCGGTAAGTACCGACCTGATTTCCACGCTCGCCTGGTTCAACCTGCGGCCAACTTCTTGATTCGCCAATTCCAAGGCGTTCGACCGCGCGATCGCGCCGTCGAGCTCGACGGCGAGCCTTGAGCGGTCGTCCTGCAGGACGGCAAGCTCTTCCTCGAGATTGGCACGCAAGGCGTCCGCTTTCGCACGCCGCTCGCCCGCTGCTTCAAGCTTATCGAGCGCGGCGGCAAGCCGTCGCAACGCCGCCTCGAGGCGTTCCGGCAATTTATGTGTCGCGGCGGCGTCCCCAGTCATGGTTTGCGAGCGCCTTCATCGATGAACTTGTCGAGGTATAACTTATGCCTCATACCGGCGGCCCCGGAAATTGGTCTGAATACCACGCTCAAATTTTGCCTTCCCCGGGCAAAAACGAAAATTTGACAAACCACCCACGGTCGAGCCAGGCCAAGGCGGCGCCAAGCTCTTGAACGCATGAACGCACACGGCGCCGGTCGACAAACCGGCCGCCGCGCGCTAAGTGCTTCGGCCAGGCAATGGCCAAGCGCCGCGGGCCAAGAGCCGCGACAATAAACACGAGTCGCGGCGAAATCATTGCCGCCGCGGTCAAAAGTAGTCACCGCTAAAGATAAGGAACACAGGCGAAGCATTGTCACAAGCGTTTCGGCGGTTGCCAGACGGGGCCAGCCGTGCTTTTCCACCCCGGAATCGCCCGGCAATGCTCCCGCTAGACGGCGCAGCCCAAATGATCTCCCCGGAAGCTCCCTTATGGTGAAGGATTAATGGCGGCGCCCGTAACTCAAGTGACAGTCACCCATGACGAAATGGCCAATGCCATTCGCGTGCTCGCCATGGATGCGGTGGAAAAGGCGAAATCGGGTCATCCGGGGCTGCCCATGGGCGCCGCCGACCTCGCCACCGTGCTCTTTACGAAAGTGCTCAAATATGACGCCGCTGCCACGGACTGGCCGGACCGGGATCGTTTTGTCCTGTCCGCCGGCCACGGCTCGATGTTGCTTTACGCCCTGCTCTATCTGACCGGCGAAAAGAGCATGACCATCGCAGAGCTGCAACGCTTCCGTCAGCTCGGATCGATCACGCCGGGCCACCCCGAATACCGGCATACGCCAGGGGTGGAGACGACCACGGGGCCGCTCGGCCAGGGCCTCGCCACGGCGGTTGGTATGGCGCTTGCCGAACGGATGCTGAACGCGCAATTCGGGACGATCGTCGATCATCATACCTATGTCATTGCCTCCGACGGCGATCTGATGGAAGGGATCAGCCAGGAAGCGATTGCGATTGCGGGCCATCTGAGGCTGAACCGGCTCATCGTGTTCCATGACGAAAATCATATCTCGATCGACGGTCCTCTCTCGCTTGCGGATTCCGTCGATCAGGTAAAACGGTTTCAAGCATGCAATTGGAACGCCGTCCGCATCGACGGGCACGACCAGGCCGCCATCCTGCGCGCAATCCGCAAAGCGCAAAAATCCGAAAAGCCGAGCCTGATCGCTTGCAAGACGACGATCGGCTTCGGCATGCCGACCCGCGCAGGCACGTCTAAGGCGCATAGCGATGCACCGGGAGCGGAGGAAATTGCCGGCACGCGGCGCAACCTCAATTGGCCCTATGAGCCTTTTGTCATACCCGAGCCGATTTTGGCGGCCTGGCGCAAGGCCGGCAAACGTGGTCGCGGGCGCCGCAAGGCTTGGCTTTCGGCTCTGCAACTTCTGCCTACTGGCGAGCGGGAGGAGTTCGAGCGCCGTTTGCGCGGGGATTTGCCTGCCTCTTTCAGTGAGGTGGTGACGGATTTGAAGCGCAAGCTTGCCGAGGACTCTACCCTCATCGCCACCCGCAAGGCATCTCAAGGCGTGCTTGAAGTTCTGGCGAAAGCCGTGCCCGAGCTCGTCACGGGTTCGGCCGATCTCACGCCCTCGAACAACACCAAGGTCGCAGCGACGCCGGAAATTGGACCATCGTCCTATGCCGGGCGCTATATTCATTGGGGCGTCCGCGAGCATGGCATGGCGGCTGCTGTCAATGGCATAGCGCTGCATGGCGGATTTATTCCCTCCGGCGCGTCATTTCTGACCTTCAGCGATTATTGCCGGCCAGCGCTTCGGCTCGCCGCCTTGATGGGAATTCGCGCGATCGAGGTCTTCACGCATGATTCCATCGGTCTTGGCGAGGACGGCCCAACCCATCAGCCGGTCGAACATTTGGCCGCGCTGCGCGCCATTCCAAACTTGCTCGTTTTCCGGCCCGCGGACCAGACGGAGACGCTCGAATGCTGGCAGCTTGCGCTTGAAGCGAAAACCTCGCCCTCCATTCTCGCGCTGACGAGGCAAAATCTTCCGCCCATCCGCCACGCGTTCACGTCTGAAAATTTATCAGCGGCGGGCGCCTATGAAGTAGCGCCTGCGGAGGGCGGCCCCGCCCAGGTTTCGATCTTCGCCTCCGGCTCGGAAGTCTCCCTCGCGCTCGATGCGCGGAACCTTTTGGCCGCGCGGGGAATTGCCGCGCGGGTCGTGTCCGTGCCTTGCATGGATCTTTTCTTGGCACAGGACCACGATACGCGGCAAAAGATTATTGGCGGCGCCCCCATCCGGATCGGCGTCGAAGCTGCCGTTCGCCAAGGCTGGGATGCGATCATTGGCGAAGACGGGATTTTCATCGGCATGACGGGTTTTGGCGCCAGTGCGCCCTATTTGGACCTTTACAAACATTTCAAAATTACGCCAGAAGCCGTCGCCGAGGCGGCGGTGCGGCGTCGTAACGGTTGACGGGCGTTTTCCGTAAAGCAATAACCCACGCCATGCGAGACAACTGGTTCAGGCTGGTCTCTCTGCCGAGAAGGAGAAGCTATGGCGATTAAAATCGCTATCAACGGATTTGGACGTATCGGCCGGAATGTCTTGCGCGCAATTGCCGAATCGAATCGCAACGACATTCAGGTCGTCGCCATCAACGATCTCGGTCCGGTCGAGACCAATGCCCATCTGCTGCGATTCGATTCCGTGCATGGCCGGTTTCCCGGCGAAATCAAGGTCACGAAAGGCTCAATCGATTACGGCGCCGGGCCGATCACAGTGACCGCAATCCGCGATCCGCACGAATTGCCTCATAAAGAGCTCGAAGTCGACATCGCTCTCGAATGCACTGGGCTTTTCACCGCGCGGGAGAAAGCCGCCGCGCATTTGAAAGCGGGGGCGAAGCGCGTCCTCATCTCGGCGCCGGGGGACAACGCCGATCTGACGGTCGTCTTTGGGGTCAACCACGATAAGCTGACCAAGGATCATTTGATCGTCTCGAATGCTTCTTGCACCACCAATTGCCTGGCGCCGGTGGCCAAAATCCTGAACGACGCGATCGGCATCGAAACAGGGTTCATGACGACGATCCACTCCTATACTGGCGACCAGCCGACGCTGGATACTTTTCACAAGGATCTGTACCGGGCCCGCGCGGCGGCGCTTTCGATGATCCCGACCACCACCGGTGCGGCGCGGGCCGTCGGCCTCGTCCTGCCCGAGCTCAATGGCAAACTCGATGGCGCAGCGATTCGCGTGCCGACCCCCAATGTGTCCGTCATCGATTTTCATTTCGTCGCCAAACGCAAGACGACGCCACAGGAAATCAAGGACACCGTCAAGCGCGCCTCGGAGAACCAATTGAAGGGCATTCTCACATTCACTGAAAGTCCGAATGTTTCATCGGATTTCAATCATGATCCGCATTCATCGATCTTCCACATGGATCAGACAAAAGTTTTGGGAGACACATTCGTGCGCGTCATGTCCTGGTACGATAATGAATGGGGCTATTCGAACCGCATGATCGATGTTGCCGCAGCCATGGGGAAGCTCGTATGACAAGAACAGCACCTTTGTCCGTGTTCCGGACGCTCGACGATGTGGATGTCGCAGGCAAAAAGGTGCTGGTTCGCGCCGATCTCAACGTCCCCATGGAAGATTCGAAGATCACCGATGCGACCCGGATCGACCGGATCCTCGTCAATATTCACGAGATTTCGGAAAAAAAGGGCAAGGTTATTCTCTTGTCTCATCTCGGCCGGCCGAAGAACGGCCCGGACTCGAAGAACTCGCTGAAGCCGGTCGCGGTGGAGATTGAACGCAAGCTCGGACGCTATGTCGCCTTTGCTTCCGATTGCGTGGGGGAGGTTGCAAAGAGCGCGGTCGCGGCAATGCGCGAGGGCGATGTCCTCGTGCTTGAAAATACGAGATTTCATGCCGCAGAGACGAAGAACGATCCGGCCTTCATCGAGGCCCTGGCCGAACTCGGCGACATTTTCGTCAACGATGCCTTTGCCACCGCGCATCGTGCGCATGCCTCGACCGAAGGATTGGCGCATAAGCTCCCGGCCTATGTCGGCCGCTCCATGCAGCGCGAGCTCGAAATGCTGACAAGCATGCTTGAGAACCCAAAGCGGCCTCTCGCGGCGATCGTCGGGGGAGCGAAAGTCTCGACCAAATTCGAGCTTCTTGGCAATCTTTTGCAACGGGTCGAATATTTGTTTGTCGGCGGCGGCATGGCCAATACATTCCTTGCCGCTAGCGGCAAGGAGATTGGCAATTCGCTCCACGAGAAGACACTCATCGATGTCGCCCGGCAGATTATCGCCGATGCCGAAGGGGCAAATTGCAAGCTCGTGCTGCCCGTCGATGCCGTCGTCGCCCCCCGGCTTGCGAATGTGCGGGTGAAAACCGTCGACATCGATTCGGTCGGCGAAGATCAAATGATCCTCGACATCGGGCCGCGCACCATCTCGCAGGTCGTCGGAATTCTTGCTTCGGCCAAGACACTCGTCTGGAACGGACCCGTGGGCGCTTTCGAGGTGCCGCCTTTCCAAACCGGCACGGTGACGATCGCCAAGGTCGCGGCGCAACTCACCAAGGTCGGCGCATTGGATACGATCGCCGGCGGCGGCGACACCATCGCGGCCCTCAATCAAGCCGATGTCACGCAGGACTTCACTTATGTCTCGACAGCCGGCGGCGCCTTTCTCGAATGGCTTGAGGGCAAGCTTTTGCCCGGTGTCGAAGCGCTTCGTTGGACCAGCGCTCCGGCGGCGTAAATCCGGTTGCAAAAAGCCACGCCCGGCTGATTTCCTGGCCCATGAGCGCTTCAAGAGGAATCGCTCGTGGTCACACTCTCTTTGTCTTGTCGCAATGAGCTTATCCAAAAAGTCTGCAACTTTTTGGGATCATGCTTTAGGCTGCTATTGAGCCAAAAAGAGACGCCGGTCTCGATTTCGAAACCGGCGTCCAATGTGGCCTTACCGCACGCGCTTGCGCAGCAGGTCCGTCACATTCGAACGGCTAATTGTCGAAGTCGAACAGGTCCATCAAATCGCCGATAGCGGGCGAATTAACCGGGATATACGGGTTATTCTCCGTGAGCGGGTTAGGCAAATTGTCCCGGCTCCGGTGGGTGATCGGCTTGAGGCCCCAGTTTGCTTCGATGAATTTTGCCACCGACACGTGATCCGTGTAGCTGTGCGAGATGTGGCCGCCCGTGCTGAACTTGGAGACCGCGATCATGGGAATGCGGGTTCCGTCTCCGAAGAAGTCGAGCGGTTGCACATAGCCCGAGTCCCAATATCCGCCGCCTTCGTCGAAGGTGACCAGGATGGCGGTGTCGGCCCACAGTTTTGGATTGGCCTTCACGCCGTCGACGATCTCCTTCACAAAGCCTTCGAAGAGATTGAGCTTCGAGGAGTTCGGATGGCCGTCAACCCAGCCGCTCGGCTTGACATAGGAGACGGCCGGCAACTGTCCACTCTTGATACCAGCGTAAAAATCGGCGGTATCCTTGAGGTGCGCCGTCCGCACCGCCGGATTGGTCATGATCGAGGTCGCATACTGCTCGAAATTGCAGATGTTGCAATATTCGTCCTGCCCGCTGTTATATTGCAGCTGATATGGATCTTGGAGATAGGCGTTCCATTGATCGCCGTAATAGGCCCAGGACACGCCCTTATCGATCAGCGCGTCGCCGATGGTGCGCACGTCCGACGGCGGGATCGTGTAGACGTAATTGTTCGAATTGGTATCCGTATAGGCGTTGCTACCGTCGCCGAAGTAACCTGGATTGTAGTTGTTGACGAGATAGTAATGACCCTTCTCGCAATTGGGATCGACCTTGTTGGGAAGCGCCTTGAGGTAGTTCCGCACGGCTGAAACACCCGGCTGGCCATCGTCGGAGCAATTGACGTAGGAGCCGCCGCCATAGTTGGCGTGGGGTGAGGTCGCGGTCGGCGAACCAGAGCCGCCGCCATAGCCATCCTGGGTGTAGTAATTGTTGGTGCCGGGCTGCGGGTTGGGATTCTCAACTTCGCTCAGCGCGTTGGTGTGGCCAGGCAAAGGGGTGCCTGGAGCGTTCGGGTTGAGCGGATTGACCGGCGGTTCTTTGGGGTTGCCGTTTCCGTCGCTGAACCACATCGCGTCGCCAGTACCGAGCATGATATGGTTGGCACCGGTGCCGCCTTTCACGGCCTGATGGTAATTGTCGCTCATCGAGTAGGTGTCGGCGAGTGCTTTCAGGTAAGGCGCATCACCTTGCTGCATATTGTAGAAGCCCATCGAGGTCGAGCCTTCGCCGGTCGACGTGTCGGTGAAGCCTGCCGGCTGTGCCGCGCCGTTCGAACCGGCGCCGATTGTCACTTCGACCCACGGGAAGAGATCGGATTTGCAACCCCAGCCGTTTTCTCTATCGGCTGCGGCGGCGTCGCAATCGAGCTGCTGCCACATCTGGTAAAAGCGATGGACAGGGCTCGCCGCGTAGGCGTCATACGGGAAGGTCTTCGAAGTAATTTGGAACGGTCCGGGTTGTAAATGTCTCGCGTCATGGCCGTTGTAGGCGATACGGGCGTCCGGGATATTACTGGTTTGGCCGGTCCCGCCCGTCAGGAGATATTTGTAATAGTCAGCCGGGAGACCGATGGGTTCGATATTCATTTTCATTAAGGCCGCTTCATTGGCCGGCGTATCGCATGAAGTCCCAGTGGTAATACCGAGGAGCTGGCAACCATAGGGAGTCGACGGCCCTCCCGTCAGCGCTGGCGGCAAGACATCGTAAGGTGCCTTGGGCGGAGTGAGATTGTATTTGTTGAA
>PLUZ01000440.1:10869-11189 GCA_003162995.1 Methylocapsa sp.
GTCAGCGTTGGGCTCTCTTGCGCGACTGCCGTGCTAAACGGAGCCATCGTGTTGCCGATTAGCGCGATGGCCGCGACGCAGGACAACAGCCTGCGTTTGAGACTTTTGCGTTGCAAATCCTCGGTCCCCATACCTCACCTCTTATTGGTGTTCGCAGGAAAATGCTCCTTGCGATTGTGGCATATAAATGCGGAGAATTACGGGGAGGTGACACTTCAATGATTGTCTGGATGCGAGGCTGCGTTTTGAACGCTTGAATACGTTCGGGCGTGCCGATCAAGCCGCTGTCTGGGCCACCTATGACCTGGAGCATATGACCT
>PLUZ01000430.1 GCA_003162995.1 Methylocapsa sp.
ATCATAAATGACTCATTTCAACATCATCGCAGGACAAATCGAACAGAGACAGAGCCTCCTCTAAGTAATCTGAGAGAAGAGGAATACCTAGCAGATAGGCGGCCGTGCGCTTGTTGTGAGCCCGCGCGGCTTCGGCGCGCAATTCGTCCCAATCCTCGATCGTGCCGTCGCCGCGTCCAAGCCANNACCGGGTCGTCGCGGTGGTCCTCCAAGACAGATATCATATTGTCGTCTGTCGCATTGGAGGCATCATCCGGATCGGTCACCTCATCCTTCACATCGAATTCGCGCGCCTTGACGATAATGAAGCAGATTTTTTCGGTCGCGATCGTCAAACTTGGAGGATTTTTCGGCATGGTTCACCCTCGCACTGTCAAAACGGCCGGCCGTCCGGTATCCGGCCTCGGAACATCTCGCAAGGCGAGCTGGCAATGGTTTTGACCTCCATGGGGAGGTCCCGGCGCGGCGGACGCTGGCCTTTTCCAAAATAGCGGCAAAATAGGACAAACNNTAGAGCATGTCAAAACCGAAAAAGTCGAGCAACTTTTTCAAAACACTCGCCGGTCAAAGGTTTCATCTCTCGCCGGTGATGCCCGTTTCGGTTCTCAATTGACGCAAAAGGGCGGGAGTGATCTCGCCCCGCACGGGAAGTCCATGGTCGCGTTCGTAGCTTTCTATAGCTCGCCGCGTCGTCTCCCCGGCGACGCCGTTAGGGTTCAGAACAAAACCCAGTTTGACGAGCGCGCGCTGCGCCGCCAGCACCGATTTGCTGGGCTTGGCGGGTGCCGCGGCCGCCGTGGCGGACTGGGTGTGCGGCGCCGGCGGCGGCGCCTTGAGCAATTGTGAAATTTTATCCTGCGGCTTTATGGGCAAAGCGTTGACGTGGGTCTGGCGCGTGTGCTCGCCTGCTGGCGTCTCTAGCGGCAGCTTTTCAACCGGCGATTTTTGCGCAGGCGGCTTTTCCATTGGCTTGTCATGCGCCTGGACAGGCGTAACGGCGGTCTGGGGCCGCGGCGCGGGAACCGCGATCATCTCGGCGATCCGTGGCTCTTTTGCCGTAGCAGCCGGAGCAGCATGCCCGAAGAGCGGCGCGGGATGGCGGGTCCTTTGCCAGGCGAGCGCATTGAGGAGGATGATGGCAACCATCACGCCGAAAAAGCCGGCGGCGACAGCGTTCAAATAGCGCCGGCCTCGCCGCGCTGTGCGGCCTAATCCGCGTCTTCGCACGGACAGCAGCTTTTCCCGCAAAAATTTCAGTTTCGACGCAGGTTCGCTCAAAACGAAATCATGATCAGCAGCGGCTAAGGCTTCACGCAATTTTCTGCACCGTCATTTGCTTGTAAAGGTCATGGTGATCGTGGGCATGCAAGCGCGCAATCGTTTCTATCTTGGCCGGGGTTCCCGTTTTGGCGGCCAAACCACGGCAATCGAGCGGCAGTCGCACCTGGACGCAGGTCCCCTTGTCCGGTTCGCTCGCCACGGTGATTGTGCCTCCCTGCATGCCGACGAGACCGCGCACGATCGCGAGGCCAAGGCCGGTTCCCTTCTCTTGCCGGTCCGGGATGGCTTTGGCCTGAAAGAAGGGATCGCCGAGATGGGCGAGATCGGGTTCGGCAATTCCTATTCCCGTATCCGCCACCAGGATCAGGAGGTAATGAGGTTCGGGGCTTGCGCTGATTGTCACGCTCCCGTTGGGAGGCGTGAACTTGATCGCATTTGAAAGCAGATTGATGAGAATCTGGGTGCAGGCTCGCTTATCGCCAGTGATCTCGTCAAGATTTTCTGGATAGGCGCGCAGAAGCTCGACCCCGCTGTTCTTGGCACGAAGTTTCACCATGTCACAACAAAGATTGATCAGGGGCGCCACGGCAAAGGGCTCATGCTCGATCGCCAAGGAGCCTGACTGGATCTTCGACATGTTCAGGATCGAATTGACGACGGCGAGAAGATGCAGTCCAGATTGATGAATGATCCTTGCGTATTCGCGTTGTTTCTCAAAATCGAGAGGGGCCAATCGCGGGTCGCCGAGCAGCTCCGAAAAACCAACGATCGCGTTGAGGGGCGTGTGTAATTCGTGGCCCGCATGGGCAAGAAAATAATCTTTCCCGAGGTTCGCTTCCTCGGCGGCGGCGCGGGCCTCTTCGAGTTCCGCCTCTTGCCGCTTGACCTCGGTCACGTCGCGAAGCACGGCGATAGCGTCATCGTTCCCGAGTCTCGCTCGCATTTCTAGCCAAAGGAAAACCGGTTCGGCGTAATCGCCGCGGGGGACCCGGGTGGAGCTGCGCCAGCGCAGGGAGGCGTTGACCGTAACGGCGCCCGCGCGGGCATCTGAAATCGTCTTCAGGAAAGCCGGTCTGTCGGCGACCTGGACACGATCGAAAAACCCGCGCCCCATCACTTCGCCCGGCGGCAGGCCGAACAAGGCCTCGCAATTCGAACTGACTGATGTCACCGAGCCCGAGCCGTCGCAGCGGACGACGAGACAGCCCATGGTCTCGGCGAGAGAGTCGTCATGCTCAGTCCGGGCTTGCTCCGCCTCGCGGCGCAAGGTCCGAAAACCGACAAAACCGGCTCCCGCGGTACTCGCGAAGATCATCGCCGCTATCAGAATTGGCAGCAAGCTCAAAAGTGCACTCCGTTACGTGCCGCTTCGATTCGGGCTACGGATTCGACGGCGCCCGGAGATTGCCAGAGGCTTCTTAACCAAATCCCTTAAACTCACGCCAAGCCTGGCCTGCGCGGCGTTAACAGCCGGAAAATTGTCATATGGTATAAAAGCCGTTGCCAAGTCATCCCGGAAACAAGTCTTGCCGAAATCATGAGCGATAAGGGGAACAGCCCAGTTGGATTATTCCGCCGTCCCATCCGAATCTTGGTTAAGCAACTCTTAGTCAAGCCACGCCACGCCTCAGATGTACTCGCTAAGCTCATGCCGGAGGTGGTCTTGTGCTGGCATCGTCTAAGATGGTGTCTAGCACAAAACATGCTTGGTTAGGGGGCTTCGCCGGTTGATGCATTGGCCGTGACGAGCCAAATATAGGGGGTGACCCTATCCGCTTCCTGGTCGTGTGGATTCGAGGGATCGAAATGGAATCCCTCAAATTTGCTCCAACTTCTTTAGAAGTTAAGAATTGGAGCAAGCCGCTTTTTTGGATAAGGTCATGCGAGGAACTGCCGCCGGTCATGGGTGAGTGAAACCAAACCGATGTCACGGCAAGACTTTTCTGGGGTTATGCGCGTCGCGCCATCATGGGATGAGGTATTTATGCAGGACGTTCAGACCGCCGCGAAGATTGACGAGATTATCGAGAACTTCAATTTCCTCGACGATTGGGAGGACCGCTATCGTTATTTGATCGAACTTGGCCGCAGTCTCGATCCCTTGGACGACGCCGCTCATAACGAGGACAATAAAGTGCGGGGCTGCGTGAGCCAGGTGTGGCTTGAGACCCGCGTCGCGAAGGATGAGTCGGGATGCCCGGTCCTCTACCTAAAAGGCGATAGTGACGCGCATATCGTGCGCGGGCTGGTGGCTCTTATCTTGGCGCTATATTCCGGCCAGACGGCCTCGCGGATCCTTGCCACCGATGCCGAGGGATTGTTCGAGAGCCTCGATCTTTCGTCACATCTGACGCCGCAGCGCTCCAATGGCGTACGTTCGATGGTTGAGCGTATCAAGAACGACGCGCGCGCCGCCGTCTAGAGCATGATCCCGGAAAGTTGTAGACTTTTCGGATAAGATCATGCGTCAAATCAAAGNNTCCGAAAAAGTCGTTTGACTTTTTCGATCAGAATATGCCCCAACTCTTTGAATCAGATTGGGAAACGCTCTTGGGGCGTTTCCTTCATCGTGCCTTCGTCCCGAGGCGGCAGCCCGCTTACCGCTTACGCCGGCGTTGTTGGCCAAGGCCCATTTGTTTGGCAAGGTTCGAACGCGCCTTGGCGTAATCTGGTGCCACCATCGGATAATCGGGGGCGAGGCCCCATTTCTCGCGGTATTCGTCGGGAGACATATTGTATTGTGTGCGCAGGTGCCGCTTCAAAGACTTGAATTTCCGGCCATCTTCCAAGCAGACGAGAAACTCTCGCGTGATCGATTTCTTGGCCGGCACTGCTGGCTTTGGCGTTTCGGCCGGCACGATTGCGGTGCCCGAAGTGACACGTAGCAATGCCGAATGCACGTCGCTGATCAAGGACGGCAGATCATTCGCTGGCACCGAATTATTGCTGACGTAGGCCGAAACAATATCCGCGGCTAGCTCGAGAAAACTGTTGGAACTTGCGACTTCGCTCATGGCGCTCGATATCCTCGAATAGAAGGTGTCGCCGGTAGTATACGGGTTCAATAGCGAGGGCCTATATCTACCCATCGCGGCAAGACCGGCCAGACAAGAGTTCTTTTAAGCGATTTTTGCGAATCAACTTTCAAGAACTTCTGTCCTTCCTAAAGGCAACACGAGACTTCCGCAAGTAGCAACGCCTACACTTTATTGCATTAAATAAAAAAAACGTTGAAAAATGCAGTTTGCGCCTGAATAAAGCAGCGGCTATGGCACAGGGCCTTGCATGACCTATGCGGTGGGAGGCACGGCGCCCTCCAATCCGCCCACAAGGAAGAGTAATGGATGCGCAAGCTTCAAGGATCTGCTCCAGAGTCTGCCTCTGCTCCTCAAACGGTGCCGCCTCAGGTTGAGAAGCGCCGTGCGGAAACAAGTCTGCACGGGGTCACCTTCAGCGATGACTATAAATGGCTCAAAGCCGAGAATTGGCAGGAGGTTTTGCGCGATCCCGCCGCCTTGCCGGACGATATCCGTGCCGTGCTCGAGGCCGAGAATGACTATGCGCGGGCCAAGCTCGCGCAGACCGAGACATTGCGGGCGGCGCTCTTCAAGGAGATGCGCGGGCGGATCAAGGAAGATGACAGCGAAGTTCCCCGCCCGGATGGCCCCTGGCTCTATTATGACCGCCACAAAGAGGGTGGACAGCACCCGGACTTTTGCCGCGAAAAGCGCTCCGGCGGGGCGCCAGAAATTCTTCTCGACGGCGATAGGGAAGCGCGCGGAAAGAGCTTCTTCGACATCGCGGCGGCCTGCCACTCACCGGATCACGCCAAGCTTGGCTGGAGCGCCGACGAGACAGGCTCGGAACTTTATGCGATCCGGATCCGCGATTTCGGCACGGGTCAAGCGGGAACCAAGGGCGAGGCCGCGGACAGATTGGAGGTAATCACCGATACCGATGGCAGTCTCGTGTGGATGGCCGATTCGAACGGTTTTTACTATGTGCGCACCGATGAGAACCATCGGGCCGCCGAGGTGTTCCGGCACACGCTAGGCAGCGATCCCGCAGCCGACGTCCGTGTTTTCGAGGAGCGAGATCCTGGCTTGTTCATTCATATCCGGCGCAGCCAATCCGGGCGCTTTGCATTCATCAGCGTGGACGATCATGATTCGTCGCAAATCTATCTGCTCGATCTCGCTGACGCCCATGCAACACCCCGCCTCGTCGAGCCTCGCGCGCCGGGGCAGCACTATGATGTCGAAGATCATGGCGACCGGCTTTTTATCCGCACCAACGCCGGCGGCGCCGAAGATTTCAAAATCGTNNCTGCCGCGCATCGTCATCCGGCATTTCGCAAGCGGTGAGGAACATAGCATCGCTTTCGCGGAAGAAGCCTATTCGCTCGGCCTCGATGACCGTCTCGAATATGAAACGGACTCGCTGAGATTCATCTATTCGTCGATGACGACACCATGGGAAACCTACGACTATAATCTTACTAACCGCGAACGGGTTCTCCGCAAGCGTCAGATTATTCCCTCGGGTCACGATCCTTCCCACTATGTGACGCGGCGGCTCTTCGCGACGGCTTCGGACGGCGAGCAAATTCCTATCTCGCTCCTTTATCGCGCTGGTCTGGTCTTGGACCAATCCGCGCCGCTGTTGCTTTACGGTTACGGCGCTTACGGCACGCATGTGCCCGCTTCATTTTCCACGACCCGGCTCAGCCTCGTCGATCGCGGCTTCGTTTATGCGATCGCGCATGTTCGCGGCGGCACTGACAAGGGCTGGCACTGGTACACCGATGGAAAGCTGAGCAAGAAGCAAAATACCTTCACCGATTTCATCAGTGCGGCGCGCCATCTGATTGCGAGCGGCTATACGCGCGCTGGGCGGATCGTGGCGGAAGGAGGCAGCGCAGGCGGCATGCTGATGGGCGCCGCCGTCAATCTCGCTCCCGAATTATTCGGCGGCATAATTGCTGACGTGCCATTTGTCGATGTCTTGAACACAATGATCGACGCGAACTTGCCGTTGACGCCGCCGGAATGGCTTGAATGGGGCAATCCGATCGCCGACAAGACGGTCTTCACGGTCATGCGCTCCTATTCGCCCTACGACAATGTCGAAGCCAAACCTTACCCGCCCATTCTGGCGCTTGGCGGCCTGACCGATCCGCGTGTCACCTATTGGGAGCCTTTGAAATGGGTGACGAAGCTTCGCGCCATGACAACGAGTAAGTGTCCAATTCTGCTCAAGACCAATATGGGAGCGGGACATGGCGGCGCGCCGGGACGCCTCGATCATCTGAAAGATGTAGCGCTGCAATACGCCTTTGCCCTCACCTGTGTCGAAGGCGGGTTTCAGAGCGGCAACGGATCCGCCTAGAAGGGGTGCTCTTCATCCCGCTCTAGTCGTGTGAAGTTTGAGCTTCAGAGTCCAAGAAGGTTTTGAGTTCGGTCATGGATTTAAAGTGAAACACCTCATGCGCGGTCCGCGCTTCGATGGAACCGTCTGAATACATAACGTAAGACGTTCCTGCGGATTCATACTGTCCAACGATGGCGAGTTCTTCTTGGTCAGGGCCGGACGCAGGCGGCGGCGGTTCCGTCGAAGGCCCTGGAAGAGCGGCGGTTACGGCTTCCGACTCCATTGGCGGCGCGGGGCCTAGGCTTTCCGGTTCGATATCCTCAGGTGCAAACTCCTTGCCCTCGTTTCGCGACTCCGGCGGTGGATTTAAGGACGGTTCCAGGGAGAGAAGAAACTCCTCCTCGAAGAGCCGATCAATCGAAACGGGTTCGGCCGGCCAGGTGACATCCGGTCTGGATTGCGCCTCGGGCTTTCCGGGGTTGTAGTATAAGTCGGGAAAGGGCTGCTCTATCGGCGGCTTTTCTATTTTATCCGCTGCCGCGGCCTCATCCTCGTCGAAGAGTCCGGGTTCGTTCTCCACGCGCCATGCGAATTCCGCGGACTCCTCTTCTGCCAGAGTGGAAGCGGGTCGCGTTTCCGTCTTATCCCGCGGCTTTGTCAGGGTCACCTCGGCCGGCATGACGAAGCCCTGTTCTGACGGCGGCTCCACCGTGGTTTGTGCTATTTTCCAACTGTCGCGCGAAAAAGACGGGCCTTTCTGCGAGGAATAATCAGACTCCGAGGATTTCCTCGCCCTGGGCCATACGGTCCCGCGAGACTTCAAGAAGTTTCGCGCCGCTGTGAGTTTGGAGCGCATGGGGCGCTGCGGCTGCGGCAACGCAACGCCTCTCCCGGATTTGAGGAGATCGTGCACGCCGGAGAGCTTGTGCAATAGAAACCCGAGCGCCAGCGTCACAATGCCGCAGGAGAACGCCATGGAACCGGCGATAAACGTGGCCCAGCCACGTTCGACCTGAATGATTCCGTAGCCCGCGACGATCGCTATGGCTCCGCATAGCGAGAGAAAAAATCCCAGAGCAAGGACCAGATAGCTCATTTTTTTTCACGCCTCAGCCTTCGAGCATAAACCGCCTGTCACAGAGTCACGCTAATCAAAGACCGGCACGCTGGCCGAAGTCCGGTGGCGCGTGGCCCATTCCTTAACTCTCGCACTCTCGTTCCGGCGCGCCTGGCGCCAAATCACAATTGAGCGCGCGGGACGAGAACCCCGCCGGACTTCCCGCCGCCGAAACGGTTGCCGCGCCGCACAAGGCCGTTTATCTATGGGCTCCCCATGGCGGCGGCCCACAGCATCCCCCAATCGGCCAAAACTCACGAGGAGTCCCAGATGGCGTTTACACTGCCCGATCTTCCCTATCCATATGATGCGCTCCAGCCCTATCTTTCCAAGGAGACGCTCGAATTTCATCACGATAAGCATCATGCAGCCTATGTGAACACCGCCAATAATCTTTTGAAGGACAGCGGTCTCGAAGGCAAGTCCTTGGAAGAAATCGTTAAAGAAACCCACGGCAAAAATGTGCCGCTGTTTAATAATGCGGCGCAGCATTATAACCATTCGGAATATTGGAAATCAATCAAGCCGAATGGCGGTAGCAAAGTTCCAGGCAGCCTCGAAAAAGCGCTCATTGAATCTTTTGGATCAATAGAAAAGGTCAAGGAGGAATTGGTGCAGGCTGGCACGACCCAGTTCGGTTCCGGCTGGGCATGGCTTGTGGTCAAGGATGGCAAGATCGCCGTCGCGAAGACGGGGAATGCTGAAAATCCGCTGATCCAAGGGGCGGAGCCGATTTTGACCGTCGATGTCTGGGAACACACTTATTACATAGACTATCGCAATCGCCGGCCCGATTATCTCAAGGCTTTCGTCGATAATCTCGTGAATTGGGATTATGTCGCGGAACGCTATGACGCGGCCGTAAAATAAGGCCATCGCCGGGCTGCGCGGCGGAAAAATCCCCCCGGGCGCGATCGTCATCTCACTGGCAGTTGACGGTCACTGCCCGGGGGCTGCCCCGGATCCCGCCCCCGGAAACAGGTTGCATTGCGTCGCGGGACAGTCCTAGGCTCGACAGAACGCGCTGGCAGCCCGTATATTTTTTAAAACGCCGGTGAGGATCTTTGACTGAAATGAGCATTGCGGCAGATGTCATCGCAGCGATCGGGGGAACCCCTCTCATCAAGCTGCGCCATGCGTCGGAACTGACCGGCTGCACGATTTTGGGCAAGGCTGAGTTCATGAACCCTGGCGGATCGGTGAAAGACCGCGCCGCTCTCGCCATTGTTAACGACGCGATCGCGCAGGGGAGCTTGCGGCCCGGCGGATTGATCGTCGAAGGCACCGCGGGCAATACCGGGATCGGCCTTGCGCTGGTCGCCAATGCCTTGGGCTACAAGACGGTGATCGTCATTCCCGACACCCAGAGCCAGGAAAAGAAAGATCTGCTGCGGCTGCAAGGCGCCGAACTGATCGAGGTTCCAGCGGTCGCCTATTCCGACCCCAACAATTACGTGAAACTCTCGGGGCGCCTCGCCGCGCGGCTTGCCACGGAACATAAGGCGGGCGCGATCTGGGCCAATCAGTTCGATAATGTTGCCAATCGCCGAGGCCATTTCGAGACGACCGGGCCCGAAATTTGGGCTCAGACGGAAGGCAAGATCGACGGTTTCACTTGCGCCGTTGGGACGGGCGGAACGCTGGCCGGCGTCGCTATGGCGCTGAAGCTCAAGAACCCTGGCATAAAGATCGCGATTGCCGATCCTTTGGGGGCCGCCCTCTATTCCTATTACACGAGCGGCGAGTTGAAATCGTCCGGTTCCTCGATCACCGAAGGGATAGGCCAAGGCCGGATCACCGCCAATCTCCAGGATGCACCGATCGACCTCGCCTATCAGATTCCGGATGAAGAAGCCTTGCCCATTGTGTTCGATCTCGCCGAGAACGAAGGCCTGCTGCTCGGCGGCTCGTCAGGCATCAATATCGCGGGCGCGATCCATCTCGCCAAGGATCTCGGGCGAGGCCACACGATTGTGACCATCCTCGCCGATTCCGGTGCACGCTATCAATCGAAGCTCTTTAACCCGGAATTTCTGCACACGAAAAATTTGCCGGTTCCAGGTTGGATGGAACGCAAGCCATCGATCAAACCGGACTTCATTTGAATGGCGGCTCCAACATTTTGAGTTTGGGCATGTCCCGGAAAAGCTGCTCGACTTTTTCGATGAGGACATGCCCAAGTCGTTAATTGTGAGCCTCTGCCAGATCATTTGGGCTCACGTGAAGGGAAGCGCTCTGAATGGCATTCTCAGCCATAATAAATAACAATGCAGCAGATCGAGATAGCCCAGATCACAAAGGCCGCTGCGGGATAAATTTCCTGGTTGCGGAACACGGGACACCCTCAATTTAATTGGTAAAGAAAACTGGCACGATTCAGTTGATATTTTCTGAAGCGAAGAACCGCGAGCCGGGCCTGCGGGGGAACGCGATGTGAAATGAGAGGCAAGTACATGACAGCAGTCCCGCAAGACTCCCTTTTCGTCTCGACCGCGTGGCTTGCCGAAAATCTGGAGGCGCCCGATGTCGCTGTGATCGACGCCACATTTTTGCTTCCTACCGACGAACGCAACGCCAAGGCGGAGTATCTCGAGGGGCATATTCCCGGCGCGGTCTTTTTCGACATCGATGCGATCGCCGATCATGAGACGAGTTTGCCGCATATGCTGCCAAGCCCCTCCGGCTTTGCTAGCGCGATGGAAGAACTCGGCCTTGGCGACGGTATGCGCTTTGTCGTTTATGATTCCTCCAACTTGCAAGGAGGGGCACGTGTCTGGTGGACCTTGCGGATGTTCGGCGCGCACGACGTAAAAATCCTCGCGGGCGGCTTGCCGCGATGGCGGGCCGAAGGGCGGCGCCTCGAACAGGGCCCAGTGCGCCGCGCGCCGCGCCGGTTCACCGCGAATTTCGACCGCGCAGCCGTTGCCGATGCCGGCGATGTGCAGAAGGCAAGCGAGACCGGTTCGGCGCAGATTCTTGATGCGCGCGCGGCGGCCCGGTTTCGTGGCGAGGCCGCCGAGCCGCGCCCCGGATTGCGCTCGGGCCATATTCCCGGCAGTCTCAATCTGCCTTGGGGCGAGGTGGCCGCGGCGGGCGAAATCAAACCGGCGGACGTCCTCAAACCTCTCTTCGCGCAAGCGGGGATAGATTTCGAACGCCCCGTGATCACGACCTGCGGCTCTGGCGTGACTGCCGCGATTCTTTTGCTGGCGTTGGAGACCATCGGCAAAAGCGATGTGGTCCTTTACGATGGCTCATGGGCCGAGTGGGGCGCACGCCCCGATTTGCCGGTGGCGGGGAGCAAATGATTATCGTCCATCGTCATCGCCAAGGAAAATTTAGGAATTTCTCGCGCCGCCAACAGTAATGTTCGTTGCTGTAGCAAAAAGGCTTGACGCGGCATAAGGTTGCGGTAGCATATGTAAAAGCACGAATGCTTTGAAACCTAATTTTGTTTTAAGCGTTCGAGGTTAAGTGGAGCATCCGGCAGCCGCCGGATGCGGCCCGATCCAACACGCTCGCGCTAGCGTTTTTCTCCAGGATCGAGCCTGCTGGCCCTAAGAGGCTTCCACGCTTCCCCTCCCTTCTTGGGGGGCTACCCGATCTCCCTAGCTCCGAAGCCGGCCGCGGCCATCAGATTGCTATGCACCGGGCCGTCTACGCACGGAAGGGGATGCAACTGTCTCGAGACATTAGGAGTGACACAAATGTGTGACTATTCGCTTGAAATGTATGCCTCTCGGCCTGCACGCGAGTCCGAGAAGTATGTCACCACCCGCTTTCCATCGGGAAGCATTGGCCTCGCCGCACCCGGCGATTGCACGACCGCAGTCTGCGTTCAATATGATACGCACCTCAAGCTCGAAGGCATCTCGAGCGATCTGCAGACGCGGCTTGGCATCAGGGACGAGGAACACGTCACCTTCGCACGGCTCGAACATGGCGCCTATCGCGATGGAGTCAAATTCGGCAACGGTAAGGAAATCTCCTTGCAGCTGCTCGGCTCCGGCGTCGGTGTGACCCTTGTTGAGGTAGCAAAGCCAGAGATCGTCCGCGAGCGCCGGGTCGTTCTCGAAACAATAGACTAAGCAATTCTTGCTTGACCCGCCGCGTGGCATTGGAGCGCGGCGGGTCTTTCTCCGCTGTCTGCGACGAGCGGCGGATTGAACGGACGGCCGCCATAATCCAGGCACGCCGAAGCGAGCAGATCGCGCGCTTCCGTGCATGTGCTCTGAATCCGTTAGTGTCCAGCTTTGATGCGTTCGCAGATTGGTGAGGCGGCCGACACGGCCGCGATCATCGCTGGCTCTTACTTGGGATCGCGACAAGACACATCCGCACGGGGCCGCCCGCCGTCGAAGGCTAGACCGCCAGCGCAGTAGCATAGCTTACCTGATCGCCGCCATTTTCAAGGCTCACAGCTCTGCCGGAGCCTGGGTTGGACTGAAGCCGCGTTTGTCCAGCCATTACGTCCGAGCCGTAGATACACATTTCTCCTTTAACAGCGGTGGCGCGTCAGAGGTAGATTTCCTTTGACGATAAGTCACAATTAGCATTTAATATAACTGATATCTAAAATTAGGTTTCAGCACTTGTGGATCGAACCGCCTTTATGGAAATCGCGACCAAACATTTTCGCTTAGGAGCGAGTATTCTTATGTCAGAAAAATGGGAAGAAAAGTTTGAGGAGCTTCGTCGTGATATACAGAATATTAATAACATAGTTAAGGCAATCGTATTAGATGTTACACAAAATCAGAATTTAACCTTAGCGACGAGCCATTATCTTGAAGAAGTAGCAGAGACAGTGAAGGCCTTAGAAGATAAATGGCTAGGGACCGCTTCAAGGCAGCAATAAGTTTTTTCACATCCCCTGAAACTTCACCTATATTGTGCTTTCGGGTTGTTCTATATGTGTCCTTGACTTTATCTACGCGCATCCGGAAAATACCGCCACGCAGCCTACGATTTCAACGCAGACGGATCGAAACCGCTGGCTAAGAGCGCGGTTCAGGTCCTCGGCGTCATCATGCGCATTCGAGAAAATTCCTTTGATATTGTAGAAATCCATGAGACTTTTTGCATACCAGCTGCGCGCAACGCCGCCTTGCAGCAAAGTTGAACCGAAGAGAACGGCGCCCGGGTTCATCAACGCCTTGAGGTGATCGAAGGCCACCGATTTCGATTCCATTGTGCCGGGGAGGCAATGGAGCAGATAGTTGATACCGATGGAATCGAACCTCAAAGCATCAATCGCAATCGGCTCCAAAACATTCCGGATATAGGTTTCCGGCTTATATCGTGCGATCCTCCGGGAGGCGAAGTCGAGCGAGTTCCGGTTCAGGTCCATCAACGCGATGCGTGGGGTATGTGACGGAAACCGGCAGTGGTCGAGGAAATAGCCGGTCCCAAACCCAACATCCAAATGGTTTGCGCTGACGTGCCTGTTGTAGTGCTCCAAGAGGCGTTGACTAGGGCATTTCCAAATCAGGCTGTTGGAGATGCCGAGCACGAGAAAATCATAGGCACTGAGCATGCGCTTTGTGTAGACAGCCTGTCCCGCCGCGATCTGTTCCTTGCTCACGCCCATGGCTCTCGCTTTTTCCCCGACTGCTGTGAAGGAATCTTATACCAAGTCTCGAAGAGAATGACCCATCCCTCATGCGGCGGCCGTCTCGAAGGACGAGGGCGTCGCAGCGCGAGGCTTGTCCTTCCCGGCGCGTGTGGCGCGGAAAAATCCATTCATCGCACGGTGGTAAAAAGCGTATCTGAACTCTGATCTCAGGGATCAAGGTCCGGCATTTTGAATACCGGAACCGGTCAAGTCCAATTTCGAGCGCTGCAACGTTAGTGCGGCACTTCGAAACGGATGCCCTGCGCGAGCGGCAATTCCCGTGAAAAATTGATCGTATTGGTGGCGCGCCGCATATAGGCCTTCCAGGCATCGCTTCCCGCCTCGCGGCCGCCGCCGGTTTCCTTTTCGCCCCCGAAAGCGCCGCCGATCTCGGCGCCGGATGGCCCGATATTGACATTGACGATCCCGCAATCGCTGCCGAGGCTCGACATGAAGTGCTCGGTTTCACGCAGATCATTTGTAAAGATCGAGGAGGCAAGCCCTTGGCGCACGGCGTTGTGCTCGCGGATCGCTTCGTCCAATTCACGATAGCGCATCACATAGAGGATCGGCGCGAAGGTCTCACGGGCGACAAGCGCGGTTTGACGCGGCATTTCGACAATTGCCGGGCGCACGTAATAGGCCTCGGGCCATAGGTCTGCGAGGACGCGTTCTCCGCCGGTGATCGTGCCGCCGTCCAAGCGCGCCTCGTTAAGGCTCGTCTGCATCGCCTCGAACGCGCCTCTGTCGATGAGCGGGCCGATGAGCGTCCCATCCTCCAAGGGATTGCCAATTGGAACCTGCGCATAGTCCGCTTTGAGAAGGCTCACGAATTCATCGTAAAGACTCTCGTGAAGGAAGAGGCGGCGCAAGCTGGTGCAGCGCTGGCCTGCTGTGCCCACAGCGGCAAAGAGAACCGCGCGTGCCGCAAGGCCGGGATCGGCGGACGGCGTGACAAGCGCGCCATTGTTGCCGCCGAGTTCGAGGATGGCCCGGCCAAATCTTTCGGCGATCCGGGGCGCGACAGCGCGCCCCATCCGCGTCGAACCCGTCGCGCTTACAAGGGGCACGAGCGGATGCCCGGCGAGGGCCTGCCCAAGCTCGGGCCCGCCAAGGATCACCGCCGAAAGATTCGGAGGAATGTCTTCAAGGCCACTTGCCGCGCGATCAAGCAAACTCTGGCACGCAAGGGCGCAAAGGGGCGTTTTTTCGGAGGGTTTCCAAACCAGCGTATCGCCGCACACAAGGGCAATCGCCGCGTTCCACGCCCAGACCGCGACCGGAAAATTAAAAGCGCTGATGATGCCTGCGACGCCGAGCGGGTGCCACGTCTCCATCATTCTGTGGCCTGGCCGTTCGCTTGCTATGGTGCGTCCGTAAAGCTGGCGCGAGAGACCGGCCGCGAAGTCGCAGATGTCGATCATTTCCTGGACCTCGCCAAGACCCTCTTGCAGGATCTTGCCGGACTCAATTGCCACAAGCCGGCCGAGCGAGGCTTTGCGGGCGCGCAACTCTTCGGCAAACAGGCGGACGAGTTCGCCTCGTTTCGGGGCCGGGACAGTGCGCCAAGTCTCAAACGCCGCATGGGCGGCATGGATCGCGCGATCGGCATCCGCTTGCGATTGCAATTTGACCCGGGCGATCGCCGCGCCATTGACCGGCGAGCGCACGCTAAGGCCGCCCTCGTTCAACGCGGCCTCTGGTACGCCGAATTCCCGCATAAGGTCTTGGACACTGGTGCCGCTTGGCGTAAGCGCGGATTGGCAGGCTGTCATGGCGCGACTCGCTCGGCTAGAGGTATCCCATGACATTTAGTATGGTTGGCGCCGTCTGCCAGAGTTCCTGCGCAGTGAGCGGTTCATGCGCCGCCGCACATATGCTCCGAGTCTCTCAGGGTCCAGCTTTTGTGTGTGCGCAGATTGGTCGTGCGGTACATTCGGCCGCGATCGTCGCCCTTTGGGCAATTGCTTGGGATGGAGACGAGACACATGCGCACGGGGTCGCCCGCCTTCGAATGCTCGATCGCCGGCACAGTGTCGTAGGAAACCTGATAGCCGCCATTTTCGAAGTTCACCGCACTCCCGGAACCCGGTATCGGCTTATTCATACTCCCATCGACGAGACGCGTTTCGATTGATTTGATCGTGGTCTTCACGCATGCGCCGACGCGTTTCGGCAATTCGCCAGCGCGCGCCGGGTCACAAATGGCAAGCGACAAAAAGGCGAGAAGGAGGGCCTGCTTGCTATGGACCATCGGACGCTCCACGTTTGTAGGCAATCGGCGTTCTACTTCAAATCTATATCCGGCAATTCTGCCTGAACTGTTGCTTAACGCTGGTCGCGCGTCAGAGTTGCGTGGGAAAAACCATTCATCGCTCACCTGTTGCCTATTTCGACTGGCGGTGCGCTTTCAGGGCGCCCTTGACTTCAAAGTCCAGATACGCTCGGATCTCCCTTGCGATGAATGGGGAGGTAGGGCCGGGGCGGCCCTGTCATTCTCCAGTGGGTCACTGCCACTGTAGGAGAGAATGCATGAGCACGAGAAAGTTATGCCTTGCGGCCGCACTGGTCATTCTGGCCGCAGTGCATTCAACCGCACCCGCTCAAGCGTGCAAAGCACGGCCTCATTCCGCAAGCCTCTGCAGCGTCGTTTCGGCCTCAGCGGACATCCGCGATGAGCCTGACGGCCGCGTCGAGTATAGCACAACGGGAAAGGTTCGGGTTGCCGGCTACTCCAAGGATGGGCTGTGGGCACGTATCGAGGTGCCTTGCGTCGGATATATAGGCTGGATATCCCGTCAGGACCTTGATTGTGAGGGAATCTCCGCCAGCGCGCAGGAGCCCGCGAAGCCGTGACTCTGGTCATCGGTGCCCCTTCTACATAAGCCCTCATGCTGAGCGGCCGTCTCGAAGCACGAGNNTCAAAAAGACACAGTGCATGGAGGCAGATCAGCGTAGTTGAACCTCGAACAGCTCCCGTCAAACCGGCGCTGACACAAACGAGGCCTGCCATGCTGTATTGGATCTATGATTATCCGAGTTGGGTCATAGCGGTCTTGTTTTGCGCCGTATTTGTCGCGGTGACCTGGTCCGGCATTTTCCTCGTACGCAAGACGATCCATCCCTGGATCCATCGCGACAAGCGCGCGAATGAAATGGTCGGCTTTGCGTTGACGAGTTATTTCGTGCTGTTCGGGCTCCTGCTCGGTCTCCTCAGTGTCGCCACCTATCAAAACTTCACGGACCTCAGCGGCCTTGTCGACAAGGAGGCCTCCAGCATCGCTTCCCTCTATCGCGATTTCGCCGGCTACCCGCAGCCGATCCGCGGCCAATTGCAAGAGCGCTTACGCGAGTATACCCGCTCCACGATTGAGGATGGCTGGGCGCAGATGCGCAGGGGCATCGTGCCGGTTGGCGGAACCACCTACATAAATTCCCTATTCAAGGATTTGGCTTCCTTCGAGCCTGCCGAGGAAAGCGAGATCATTTTTCACACCCAAGCCGTACGGGAGTTGAACAATCTTATTCTGCTTCGCCGGGCACGGCTCGCCAGCGTTACCACGGGTTTGCCCGCCGTCCTTTGGTGGGTCGTGGCTTTTGGCGCGCTGGGGAACATCGTCTTGATCTGGTTGCAGGACATGCAGATCCATGTGCATATGATTCTTGGCGGTGTCCTGGCGGCTATGCTCTCCCTTGTGGTTTTCTCCATCGCGGCGCTCGACAATCCATTTCGTGGCAGCGTGAGCGTTGGCCCGGAGGGGATTGCCCTCGTCTATAAAACACTGCTGGAAGACAAAGATACAGACGGCGACAAAGTGGCACGCCAATCGAAATTGGACAGCTTCGATTTCGCCATCACCGGCGGCAGCCGGGACCGGTGCGTTTCCGTGTTTTCACACAGGGCAACACCCAAGGCTTCATGCTGAAAGCTTGGAAGACCGAGGCTCCAATCTGGAAATCCGGCCTTCCGGAATCCTGCATGATAGCCAGGCTTTAGAATTTCAGATCCATTCCGAGCCCCATGCGCGAACCGGGGGATGACACAGTCCCGTCTGGGATATTTTTGTGCACGGAATCGAGCATCGGAACCGAGTCATAGCCGGGCAGGCGGGGATTATTGTTTGCCTGAATATCAGGACCGACCGCAAGGTTGTCCACCCCCGGAAACTGCACTTTCGGCGCCCCGCGTTGTGGTGACGCCGTGGCATGCGACGATGGCGTCGGAAGCGTATGTTCGTCTGGCTCGCCGGCGCAAACGGGGTCGTCTTTCCAAGTTGCGCGCGGACATGGAAGCTCTTCATGGCCGGGCGGAGGAATGGCTGCCGCGCTCTTTTTAACGGGCGTCTTGGCTTTCTTTGAAGCCGATACCTTAACACCCTTATGTGGGGGGCCGCTCGCTAGGTGTGACGGCGCCACGCCGGATGATGCTTCAGCCTGCTGGGCTTCCGCCGTTCCCGCGACGAGAAGACAAGAGATCGAACATGCGATCAGCGAGGCTGGGAACTTCATAGTGCCGCCACCGGATTGGAGCGTTTCATTACCGCGCCGAAAGCGGCGATGGCCGCTACGGAAGAAAAGTCTTCTGACGCCAACACTCGCACACACCATTCGTGTGGCATCAGTATGGCCGCCATTCGACAGAGGTGGCTCGGTTTGT
>PLUZ01000241.1 GCA_003162995.1 Methylocapsa sp.
ACTGGTCGATTGCATGTAGAGCATATTGTCGACGCCATTGACCTGCAGCTCGATTGGCAAAGCGATCGTGTCGATCACGGTTTGCGGGCTGGCACCGGGGTATCGCGTCGTGACCTGGACAGTCGGCGGCACGATGTTCGGATACTGGGAAACCGGCAGGTTATAGAGCGCGACGGCGCCGATCAGCACCAGGACGATAGCCAGCACATTCGCGAGAACCGGACGCTCGATAAAGAATTTCGCCATCATGGGCCGCTGCCTTCGCCGTTGCGGCCCGCCCCATCGAGCGTCGTCAGCTTTGGCGTCACCTTGACTCCCGGAGTGACCCGCCACAGATCTCCAATGACGACGCGATCATCCGCGCTCAAGCCAGAGAGGATGACGCGCAAATCGCCGGAGAGCTGGCCGAGCTCGACATAGCGCTGCTCCACGACATCGTCTTGGTTCAAGACCAAAAGATAGCGGCCACCTTGGTCCGCTTGTAAAGCACGGTCTGGAACCAGCAATGCCCCTGGCAAAACGCGTCCCTTGGGCAAGCGTATCCGCACGAAGAAACCCGGCAGCAAAGTGCGGTTCGGGTTCCGCAGGATGCCGCGCACCAGTATTGTTCCCGTCTGGGGATCGATCTGCGGCGCCACATATTGGATTGTTCCGCGGTAGGGGAAGTCGGTCCCCTTCTCGATACCGACTTCGACGGGGATATTGACGAGTTCGGCATAGGTCAACCGGCGTTCCCCGAGATTCGCGCGGACTTTCAACAAGTCCTGCTCGCTTAGATTGGCAACGACATAGATCGGGTCAAGCTGCAAGATCTCGGCGAGGACGGTTTGCTGACCGGCACCACCGACGGTATTGCCGGGATCGACGAGATGTTTCCCCATCTGGCCGTCGAACGGCGCCCGCACCTCCGTATAGCTGAGATTGAGTTTGGCGATATCGACTTGGGCCCTGGCCGAAGCGAGATCAGCTTCCGTCTTTTTCGCCTGGAAGTTCCAGTTGTCGACCACGACCTGCGCCGCGGCGCCTTTCTTTTCCAGGGCCGTGTAACGGGTCACTTCCGTTTTGGCGTAGAAAAGCGCCGCCTCGGTTGCCCGCACCTGGGCCTCGGCTTGGACGAGCTGATCCTTGTATTGTTCCTGCTGGACCGTGAAAAGAAGATCGCCCTGCTTGACGAGCTGTCCGTCTTGGAAGTGAATCTTCTCCAGATAGCCTTCCACTCGGGAGATCAGCTTCACCGTACTTACGGAAGCGGCGTTGCCGGTGAGCTCGACATATTCGGTTACGCTTTGAACCTTGGGCCGTATCACGGGCACCGTCGGACCGGTGGTCGCTGGCGGGACACCCTTTGGAGCGGCGGCTGGTGCATTTTTTGAGGCGCCGGGCGTCTCATTGTTGGGAGCATCGGCCGGTGCCGCGGGGGCTGGCTGGCCGGCCGGCGCGCCCTTGCCCATCATTCTCTCCCACCATGATTCGGAAAAGCCCGGGCTGGCCGATCCGCCGAAGATGGCGAGAGCGATCGCCAAGGTGATGGAGCCGTGCCGCCGGCACGTCTTGGCTTTTCTCGAAAACCAGCCCTCGCCTTTTGCTGCGCAAAACCTCGACCGCATAGCAAATCGCCCTTTTTCTTTCTGTGTAAGCCTCACCATTCCGGCGCGCGAACTGTCGGGCCGCGGTCCTCGGGTCCGGGCAAACCGGGCGCCGGCAGCGGCGGTTCGCTGGCGGGCGGTAGCAACTGACCCCAGTTGGTGCGGCTGCGCATCTCCTCTGTCGTCGCGGCGTTGAGGAAACCATTGCCATCCCGGATCTGCCAGCCGCCGCCGAGGGCGCGGAAGATCGACACCAAGCCCGTCGAAATATTACCCGTCGCCATGGCGAGATTGTTCTCGGCCTGATAAAGATTCTGCTCAGCCGTCAACACCGTCGTGAAATCCCGCGTCCCTTGCTGGTATTCGAGCGTTGCGATGTGGAGAGCACCGTTTGCCGCCACGACGCTGCGGTGCAAATATTCCGCCTGGGAGCGCGATAAGAGGAACGTGGAAATACCGTTCTCCACCTCCTGCTGCGCTTTCAAAACGGTATTTTGATAATCGACCAGATATTCCTGCAAGGTCGCGTCCTGCAGCCTCACATTGTTGGTGATCTGTCCATAGTTCAACAAATTCCATTGGAACGACGGGCCAACCGAGAAGGCCCGGCCAGCAGGATGAAACGCTTGCCATAGATTGTTGCCGCCGACGTTGCTCGCGAGACCGCCGAAAGCGCCAGTGATGCTGATCGCCGGGTAGAGATCGGCTGCCGCTACGCCGACTTGCGCGCTTTGCGCCGCCGCCTTTAGTTCGGCCGCGCGAATGTCAGGCCTGCGGCGCAGCAAATCCGCAGGTACGCCGACGACGACCTTCGGCGGGGTTGCAGGAATATGGCCGGTCGAGCGTGCAAGCAAGAAGCCGAGCGGCTCGGGAGCCATGCCAAGCAGCACGCGGAGCGCATTCAACCCCTGCTGCAATTGGATTGTCAGCTGCGGCACCGTTGCTTCAGTCGCGCCCAGAATGTTTTCCGCTTGGTAAACGTCGAGGAGAGTGGCGGCGCCGCCCTTGTAGCGATCGCGCGCGATGGCAAGAATCCCGCGCTGCTTAACAACGTTCTCGCGGGCGATCGCGATCTGCTTTTCGAGCGTCCTGATCCCGATATAAGTGCTCGCCACGTCACCAAGTAGCGTAACGAGGACATCGTCATAGCTCGCGATCGAAGCAAGATAGGCCGAATCGGCAGATTCAACCCCGCGGCGAAATTTCCCCCAAAAATCCAACTCCCATGCCGCCTGGACGCCGATCCCATCGGACCAGAAATTGATGATTTTCAGGCCCGGCGAGGGAGAGGATTGGCCCACGCCCGCCGCCGGACTGGATTGAGCATTGGCTTGGCTCAAAAGATTATAACTTACCGTGCCCAGCGCCCCTTGTTTCTGGGGCCAGAACTCGCCTATTGCCATGCCAAGCTGAGCGCGCGCTTGCAGCACTTTCGTGCCTGCGCTCAACAGGGTCAAATTTTGCGAATAAGCAATATCAATAAGGCGGTCGAGGATCGGGTCATGGAAAACGCGCCACCAATCGCGATATTCCTCAGGCCCGGTTTGCAGCGATTTGTTCCTCCATTCGAGCCAGCTATCGGCCACCGGGGCAAGCGGCGGCGCGAAATCAGGGCCAACGGCGCAACCCGCCAAGCTAACGAGCAGTGCTGCGGCGAACCACCAGCCCAACCCGATGACAGCGCCGCGCTGGCCCGCCTGCCGTTCGGCTTTGTCTATTTCGCGCCAGGGGAGCGTTGCGCACAATCTGAAGGCCGGTCGTAGGCGATCGCCCGCAACGAAAAGGCCGCGCAAGGAAATGCCGGCACCCGCCCGCCTTCGGATTCTGTCGAGCAGCATCAGCCATCCTGTTGGCTCACGCGAGGCGCAAATGCGCCACCTGGATCACTGGAGAGCGCGACTCATGCTGTTGTCGCGCAACATGGAACCTAACACGTGGCCGTAATGAGGGCTGTGACAAATCCGCAACCATTATGGGATTTCGCAAGGGTCTCCGAAGCCGGCTACGCACGCGCCCGCGCTCATGGCGCTAATTGTGATTGAGCCGACTGCTTGTGAGCGAGATATGTGCAAGACAGGCAGAACAGGATCAAGCGCGAGATACCGGCAGTCCGCGGTTGGTCATTTCTCTTGACATCGCCGCCATTAAGAAACGGGAACAATGGTCATTCTGGCGAAGCCAGCGATGGCGGCCAGCGGCTTTCTTGCGGGGCGGGGCCGTAGCTTGCGCGAAAGATAAGATCCCGCACTACGCTATGGCTCCCGTCGGCGTAGCGCAACAGCCAGTCGCCTGGGTGTCCCTGCAAGGGATCGTTCTGCCAGCCCACCGGCACCGCAAGCGCCTGGTCCAGACGGAGGGCGAGCGAGACTGAGGGCGCCTTCAAATAAAGCCCATCCTGGCCCATCGCCGCCGGCGGAATGGGCGCGTATGCGGCCATGAACAGATCGCGCCGGACCGGGTAGCGCTCTCCCTGCACGCCAGTCAGCAAGGCATCGCCCTTCTGGTAGTGCACCGGCCCTTCGAGGGTTTCACACACGCCGTCGGCTAAGGCAAAAGCCACCGGCACCGGAACCGGCCTCTTGCATACGTGCAGGGCGCGCGGATCAGCCGTGAGGTCCGGCAGGCCGGTCATGCCGGGAGAACATCGCGCTCGCGCCGAACCAGACCATGCCAGGAGAGGTTCTCCTCTCCCATCGCGTCCGCCGCCTCAAGGGCGAGACCGCGCAGCTTTGGCCAGGCTTCCTCCGGAGCTGAGGGCGCAGCAATGAAATCCTCAAGATCACGGCAGATCGACATAAGATCATCCGTGGCCTTCTTGCTTAGGGCGGTGCGGTGGACGATGCCAAGGCGTGTTCCGGCCCCGTGCAAGGCGGCGGCAAAGGCCGGGCCCACAGCAGTCGAGAGCAAAAGCCAGACCGAGTATCCGATGAAATGCCCGCAAACGCCTAGGATCGACACACCGAAGAAGATGGCCGTGAAGAAGTGCAAGTTCTTCTCGGCATGTTCCAGTTTGCGGAAGTTGTCGTCGTGATATTTGGCTTGGTCAGTAACAATAAACTTCAACCATTGAGCGGCCTGCTGGGATGTGAAGTCTGGTGGGACACGTGGCAGGCCCTGGTCACGCATAGCGCGCTTTCCTTCCGCAAGGGCGCGAAAAGTCAGCTCTTCCGCCGTTTCGGTGTCTGATGGCGGCGGCGCATCCTTGCTGCGCATTTGATGTCCAGCAATGCGCTGTACAGTGGCCAACTCATGCGCTGCGATGGATTTCGTCCCATTGGCGGGCCTCCGTGCACGCGGCTTGTCTCGAGTGTCGCGTAGCGCCGGTGGCGCCATCAGTAAAGGCAGGCACATGCGGGCAATGCGCAACTGCTCAGCACCAAGGCGACAGGCGGTCCAGCGGTCTTGCAGCCGCGCGAGCCGCGCACTGAGGACAAGGGCAACGATGAGCAGCAGGACTAAAAGTTCGAAGCCCGTCGAGGAGAAGACTTGGTCCCAGAAATTGTGTTGCGAATTTGGTTCTCGAGCGTGGGCGATTTCACCATAAACCGCTAAAAATACGGCATATGCCGCGCCGAGATGGACAAACCAAATCAGATCACGGTGAAGATACGAACCACGCAGCGCGCTGCGGTCGAGCGCTTCGAACCGCGCGACAATTGGAGCAGAATCATCCACAGCTGCCTGGTCAGGGTCCAACTTCCTCCATTCCGACGGCGCGAAATAGGAGTGCGGACGCCACGACCATCCCAAACATTTTTTCATCTTGGCTATGCTATCCGCAGTTCCATCCTGCCTCTGCCAATCAAAAGCGAACAGTTCGAGGATGAACTGTTCGAACCTGCCGAAAAAGCCCGGCCCGCGCGGCAACCAGCCTGGAAATTGCGGGTCCAGCCCACTTGTGATGCTGGGCCCGATGACAGGAAGGTCGGGTAGCGCTTGCCCAAGCGAGATGGTCAGCTTTTCGAGATGCTTGGCGAGAAGGACGAGCTTGTTTTTCTCGCCCAGATCCGCGTCGTAAACCACAACGTCCGAAAGAGCGAGGGCAAGTTCATTCAGATCCGCCTCCTCGCTGCCTGGCGGCATCTGGACGGCCTCTGCGATGCCATCCGGGGCCGAAATCCCGTGCGCGAGGAGCACTTGCTTCGGCAGGTCAAACGCCGCCAAACTCTCAATCAGTTCAAGGTCAGCGGCGTGGGCAATCCTAAAGAGCAGCCGGATATTTGATAAACCGGAGCTGATGGTGATGCAAAGGGCATCGAGGCCACGGCTGCCTCCGAGGATGTCCGGTGCCAGCAAAACAACGAGGGTACCGGTCCGAGGGGGTGCCGTCGGTGTTGGCTTCATGGTTTCCGGCATGTTCCTCACCTCTTGCTTTCGACTAGATACGCGAAAGCACTGACGGTTGGAAGTCATCGCGCAATTGGCGCGCTGGCGAGCCGGAAAAAGCACTCGGTCACGCGCATCGAGCAACCGTCGCCCTAATGCATTGGGATCGTAGAGACATGGATGCGGCCAACGCGAGGTTGGATTGCCACTATCCCGGAGGCGCCCATTGTGTGCCATCGCGCACGCCATTTTTCTTTGATCGAGACTGGGCGTTAGACCGGTAAACTAGTGAACAACTATGCCCGGTCGCACCTCTGGATGGTGGTGCACAGCGCATCCACATCGAAAATGTCGATACGATAAAGGTCGATACGTGTCAGCAGCTGCCGATTGAGAAATCACCCTCGACGGACGCGCGTTCATGGCGGTGACAGCGGCGACACCGGCCGTGAGGGGCAGGGCAAGAAGAACGAGGAACTCCGCGCGCTACGAACACAATGTGAAGCAGAGTGCTGCAGTGACAGGCAAGCCCGAAGATGGTTACGTGAACAGCAGAAGAAGACAAAACTCTGAAAAAAACCTTTCCCCAAATAAACACGGTTCTACTCGACTGCTAAGATTAAAATAAGCGCGGCGCTCGCGTTAAAAGCCTTTGTGTAAGCGTCTTGGCTTACGAAGTGGCCGTCATCCCCATAAGCGCCGATTCGAGTACCCTTTGTGGGGTGTCTGTTTAGACGAAGCCTGCAGTAGTAGCCGATGCGATGGCTAATAGCGGCGCCACGACAAGGATGACCCAAGAGATCGCGATAATGGTGGCAAGCGCTTCTTTTCTCATTTGGGCTGACCCGGATGAGAGAGCGAAAAATTGTGCCATCGGGGGCAATTAGTCTAGTAATTATTGCGCAGTTATGATTATTATGAACATTTAATAGTCATATACCATTGCGCAGTGATTATTAGGGGCACAGTCTGTCATGACAGATACAAACCTCCCCGAATTGAATCGATTGGATTGGCTTGATGCGCTGCGCGGCTGGGCCGTGCTGGGAGTGGTCATGGTCCATTCAGGACAAGCCGCACGTAGTGCTGGTATAGCTCAGCAAATTTCGGCGGCTGGTCAATACGGAGTGCAGCTATTTTTTTAATTAGCGCCCTCACCATAAGTATTACTTACGAAGCCCACATCGCCAAATTCAGCAAATCATTCAGAGCACAACTCTCGTGGTTCTTAAAAAGATTCTTTCGCATAGTCCCATTATATTACATCGCAGCTTGCTTTTACACATTTGAACGATACGAAATATACTTGCTTAGTCATAATAAATACGGGCAAGCGCCGAATATATAAAATATAGTTGCAAATATATTATTTATTTATACATGGATACCATCTGCTAACAATTCCGTTGTACCCGGCGGATGGTCTATCGGAGTGGAAATGTGTTTCTATGTATTAGTACCATTTATATGGCTTCTGAGGCCCGTTAGAGATCGCATAATCTGGCTTGCCGTCAGCGCTATTTTATTTCTGACTGTGACCGCTGCCGTTAGCAGAATGGTGACAGGGAGTTTTTATGTCTTCGACGACACATATTTCTACTACTGGTTCCCGACACAAGCTCCGGTTATGATTGTAGGACTGATATTCTACTTTCTTGGAGGCTTAAGATTGCAAAGATCTAAAAATGCAACGCATATCGCTCTCTGGTTCAATTTGTTTTTGGTGGGCTCTGGAGTGGCAATTTATTTCGGGACAGGATTCGCTGTTTTACCTTTTGTGTCACCGACAATCTTCGCACTCTCGTTTGTGTGCCTAATAATTAGTTTGCATGGTTATGTTAAAAATATTATAGTCAATAAATTAATGATATTTTTAGGTAAGCTAAGCTTTAGTGTATATATATTTCATTTCTTCATTCTTGATATTATAATGACTGTTTTGTTATCATTCAATTTCGAACAAATATGGCTAAGCACTCTATTGCTGCTTCCAATATTCTTCGTTACCGTCGTTTTGACAAGCGGGATCGCATTTATCAGCAAGCGGATAATAGAAGACCCGGCAATTACATATGGGCACAAACTAAGCCAGTCCATTGCCGTAGCAGGCCTGCGTGTTGAGAAGTCCCGTGATCCGGGGCTAGCAGTTTGGTCGGCGACCACGCAGCGCTCACGGTGGCGCAGAGCCGGGCGAGGCTGGGACTTGAGGCAACGGCTTACGGCGCCGCCGGAACCCTGAACTCGGCGAGCGCCGGCGGAGTTACCGCTCTTTCCGAATGTGCTGTTCCGGCGGGCGCCCACTCGTAAGGGACAGGCTGCGCCCGGTACACGTAATTGCTTGCGATATCCCGCCCCCCACCAGGGCCGTTGCCGAAAAAGGGGCTGATATATTCCCAAACGATCTCGCCCTTAGGCGTGACCTGAAAGAAGCGCCCATTGTAACCTTCATCGATCAATATATTGCCATTTGGCAGCCGTCGCGCGCTGCTAATAAAACTCTACTGGAACGTCCAGCCGGGCCGCCCGGAACTTTCACCAGTATATTCCCAGACAATTTCCTGTTTGATGGGATCGATCTCCAAAACTCGCGACCCTCCCGTCACGGCTAAGGGCACAGGCGGATACCCAGCTTCGCCCTGATTGTCGAAGACGAGGAGATTGCCTGCACCGGGCAATCCCTCGGGAATGAGATGCGCATCATGCTGGCCGGAGATCTGATCGACCGGCCGCGGCACCTGTTTCTTACCCCGAGGCAGGAGGTCATTGGCGGGATAATGCGGTCCCAGCGCCCATACGATCTTACCCGTCTTTTTATCGATGATGACGGTGACATTGGCGTTGCGGGAATCGATCAAAACATTGTCGGGATCGAAGCGCTTGTCACCGCCTGAAAACCAGTGGTTGGCACCGAGCACGCTCATATTATTCACGTGAAGATAATCCGCCGTCTTGGCGTTGCGGATCAAATTCAACTCATTCGGCGCAAATCCGAATTCATCGAGGTGTTCGGATGCAATCCATTTCCAAACGATTGCGCCGCCCGGCTCTATTTCATAGATGACGTCGTCGAGCACTTGCGGCTGGGAGAATCCCGGCACGGGATGCAGCAAATTGGCAAGGATCAGAGTGTTGCCGTTTGGCAAGCGCCGCCAGTCGTGATGTTGGTCTGCGGCGCCGCCCGGAGCTTTGTCGCCGCCCCACTCCCAAACCGTTTTCCCGTCCCAGTCGACCTCGCCTATCGTCTTGTTGATCTCGGGAATAGCCCGTCCCGGGACGAGTCCCGTGCCGCTTGCATCTGCTCTTGCCAGGGTCACGAGGACATGCCCGCGGTTGCCCCCAGCGAGGGCAGGATCGAGAGCAACGCTTGGAAATCCCTCATACTTCCAGTCATGCACAACATTGCCGTTAAGGTCGATGAGGCGTGTGATCTTGTCGGCCCCCGAGAATAGCACATAGCTGTTGAACGCTTTCGCTGGGTCATAGCGCGTCACACCTGTCGGGTAGACGCTCGGCTCGGCTGCGGCGTTGAAGGCCAAGCCGCTGAGCGCCAGTTGACCCAGAAACGCGGCGGCCGCTTTTCCGCCAGGCCGCGATGCGCCGCGACGCTTTTGTGTGGTTTCACCGAATTGAATTTTCCTCATCACAGCTTGTCTCCACCGATCCATTCCGCGTTCTCGAAAAATTTCTGTACCAAGCTTTCAACGCGAGGCTGCAGGCAAGTTTTGGGCAGCCAGTTTTGCCCCATCGAAATCCTTCGGCCCGGACGCCACGGGGGTGGCCAAGCGAGAAGAGATAAAAATATCAAAATAATGGGATTATTTGCGCCGGTCCCGCTTNNGTGCACGCGGCCTCCTTGCAGGAGGCGGCCACCGCGCTCGGCGCCGCCAGCACAAAATCCATCGAATTTTCCGGTTCAGGACGCTGGTTCCAGTTTGGCCAGGCGCCGAATCCAAACCTTCCCTGGCCACAGTTCGACGTCAGCAGCTATGCCGCCAGCATCAACTACGACGGCCCTAGCTCCCATGTGCAGATCGTGCGCAAGCAGACCATTGAGGCCGACCGGCAACGGCCCGTGCCGGTTGAGCAGAAGCCCGATCTCTATTTAGGCGGCTCTCAGGCCTGGAACCTGGCGCCTCCGCCTAACTCCCCACCGGGAACCGCCCCTATCCCCACGTCCCAACCGGCTGCCGTCGAGGAACGCGCGGCGGAAATTTGGGCGACCCCTCAAGGCTTTCTGAAGGCGGCGCTGGCTAATAATGCCAAGTCGGAGCCGGCCGGCGAAAACGTGGAAGTGTCGTTCACGGTTGGTGGCAAATATCACTATGCGGGCACAATTAACGCCCGCAATCAAGTCGAACGGGTGCGCACCTGGATCGACACCCCCGTTCTCGGCGACACTTTGGTCGAAACGAGCTTTAGCGACTACAAAGACTTTGGCGGCGTTCAATTTCCCGCGCACATTGTGCGCGCCGAGGGCGGCTATCCGATGCTCGATCTCAATATCGCCTCAGTCAAGCCAAACCCCGCGGTCGACATCGCTGTCCCCCAGAATTTGGCTAGCGCTCCGGCGCAGACGACAGTCGAGGTCAAAAAGCTGGCTGACGGTGTCTATTACCTCACCGGCGGGACGCACCACAGCGTTGCCATTGAGCAGCGCGATCATATCGTGCTTGTGGAAGCCCCGCTCAACGAAGAGCGCTCCCTTGTCCTAATCGACAAGATCAAGGAACTCATTCCCAACAAGCCCATCAAATATGTCGTCAACAGCCACGTCCATTTCGACCACGCAGGCGGCCTGCGCACCTTCGTCGACGCAGACGCCATTATCGTGACCCCCGAGCTTGACAAGCCCTACTTCGAAAAGGCCTGGGCTGCTCCGCACACGCTGAATCCGGACCGGCTGTCAAAATCGAAAAAACAGGCCAAGTTCGAAACCTACAGTGACAAATATGTGCTGACCGACGGTGCGCGAACCATCGAAATTCATAACATCGCGGGCAACGGTCACAGCGACGAACTCTCGCTCGTCTATCTGCCAGCTGAAAAAATCCTGATCGAGGCCGACGCCTACACGCCGGCCGCGCCCAATACGCCGCCACCTGCGGTGCCGAACCCCTACTCGGTGAATCTTTACGAGAACATCCAAAAACTGAAGCTGGATGTCTCCCAGATTGCGGCTTTGCACGGCCCAGGCGTTGTCACGCTCGCTGACCTGCGCACTGCAATTGGACAGGTAGCGACGCAATAGCCCATCCCTGCGGTGGCGCGGATGCCGCGTCGCGTGAACAACGTCCCAAACGGCAAAGAGTAGAGCTGCTTTCTGAAGGAAAGCGCTCTATTTACCGGCTTGATCGTTGAGAATCGGGATCAAGAGTGTTGCAAAGGAGGCCATTTGAAACCCGTCGGTGCCGCAATCAGCGGAACAATTTTTTTCGCTTTCGCAGTCTGCCTTCCACTGTCCGCGCAAACCGGGGACGGCTTCATCCATATCACGCCAGAACAGGTTCCTTTCAAGAGCCCGTTTGGCACCGGCCCCGCGCAGGCGGTTCTGTTCGGTGATCCCTCAAAGCCGGGCGTTTATGTGATCCGTGTCAGGTTTCCGCCGGGCGCTCACTCGAATCCGCATTTTCATTCGCAGGACCGGCATGTGACGGTGATCAAGGGAGTCTGGTGGATGGGCACAGGCGAGGAGCTCGATTTCAACAAGGCCGTTCCGATGAAGACCGGGTCTTATATTTTACATCCGGCGGGAGCGGTCCATTGGGACGGTGCGGGAGATGAGGAGACGATCGTGCAAATTGTTGGAATAGGCCCGGTCGAAACGGTTCAGGTCGTGCCGGAGGGGGCTCCATCAGGCTATTGGCCGAAGCCGAAATAGCGCGGCAGCAGCAACTTCTGGCGACCAAGCTCCCGCTCATGGCCTCATGGTTCCGCTCGACACAAGCTCGCCAGATTGATAACCCCGGTGAGTGGGGAACTCCCTCCGCTCTGAGGCGTCATGAAGCTCTATTCGGAAGACAGTTCGCCATTCTCCGCTCCTGTGCGTGTCGCGATCTATGCAAAAGGGTTGACTATCGCTATCGAACCGCCGCCGGGCGGTTTGCTTTCGGCAAAGTTCCACGCCATCAATCCGGTCGGGACGATTCCGTGCCTCATTCTCGATAATAATACGCCACTGCCGGAATCGGCTGCGATCATGGAATATCTCGAGGATAAATTTCCCGAACCGCGACTGCGGCCGGCCGGGCCGGAAGCCAAGGCGCGGGTGCGTCTGCTGCAACGCATCGGCGAGCTCCAGATCATGACCCCGCTGGTCGAACTCTCCCGGCAAGCCGATCCCGCGCAGCGCGATCCAAGCGCCTCCGTTTGGCTGACGCGGCTCGTGCGTGGCTTGTCGTCGGTGCAGATCTACCTTGGTGACGATCAATTTGCGGCCGGTGCGCAATTGACGCTGGCTGACTGTGAGCTGGCACCGGCTCTGTTTATGCTTGCGAAGATCGCTACCGCCTATGGCAAACCGGAATTGCTCCAGGCCTACCCGCCGATCGGCCGCTATCTTGCGAGCAGCAGCCGGCACCCTGCGATCCGCCGGGTCTTGGCCGAAATGGCGCCGGCATGGGAGATCCGTGAACCGGCGTGAGGACGGCGTTTGGAAGCGCCAATGCCATGACATTAGGTGCGGCGGCGCTATCCGATTCAATATTAGTCATAAGCGCCACGCATTGGCAGAGCGAGTTATGTAAGCACGCATCGGTTTCGGCCGCCGGTCTTGGCGGCACTGAGAGCCCGATCGGCCGCCGCAACGACGGCCTCCGCGGACTCGGCAACACCCGAGGTGAGCGCAATGCCGAAGCTGGCGGTGATAGGCCGGCTTGCGGCACCGATATTGAACGGCGTTTCGGCGATGGCCAAGCGGAAGCGCTCCGAAGCATGCATCACCTGCTCCCGATTCGTGTCACCGATGAGAAGCAGGAACTCCTCGCTCCCGTAACGGCCGAGATAATCGCTTTGCCGGAGAATGGCGGAAAGCCGCCGTGTGAACTCTCGCAGCGCTGCGTCACCGGCACCATGGCCATAGAAATCATTGATCTCCTTGAGGTGATCGATATCGGCCATGATCACGCCAAGGGTCCGGCCGACGGCCGCGTTGGCCCTGATCTGCCGTGCGAGGCTGGTCATGACAGCCGCCCGATTCAATACGCCAGTTAATGCGTCGCGATTGGCGTCCTCCTTGAGTAGATCGGCTTGGCGCACAAGATATTGGTTGCGCTCAACCAGCTCCTGGAACAGCCGGCTCTTGTAGATCACTGTGGCGACCACTTCGGCGATCTGGCGGAAGACTGTCTGGTGGATCTTTCCATATGCGCGCTTTTCGCGGCTCGTGAAAAAAAGGACCCCAAGCGGGCGGCCGGCAACGAAGAGGGGACAGGTGAGGCTCGATCGGCCGCCCTCAGCGACANNGTCCGATTGCGGCTCGGCGTCGAGATAGGATTCCAGATCGTTCAGGATGCGGGGCTCGCCGGTCCGGAATACCTCCTGGAGGCTGCTTCCTTCCATCGGCTGCGAATAGCCCTTGGTAATCTGCAATGGTCCGAGGTTGGACCGCGCCCAATAGGCTGTTAGCCGCGTTCCACCATCTGAGAGGAAGGCGCAGCCAAGGCGGTCATATGGGATGATCGCGGCAAAACTTTTGAAGATCACCTCGAGCACATCCTCGACAAGAATTCCGCGCTCGACCGTATGCACGACTTCGAATAACTTGTTAAGTTGGTCTTCGCGCCGGGTGATGACGTCGGCCAGAAGCCGCAGCTCGTGGTTAAGCTTGTCTAAAGGAGCCGCGGTGTCTTCCGGCAGATGCGACGGGCTATGGCCGCGGCGGAGATCGCCGACCCAAGCGGCATAAGCCTCCAGACGATCCTCCAAAGCGTGCGGTTTACGTTCGTCCTTATCCATTCCGGTCCGCCAATCATCGTTTGCTTAGGTAAAGGGTAAAAGCGCCGCGCGTATCAGCGCCAGTGAATGACTCCATCGGCTACTTCCCCGCAGTCGCTTCGGAAACCTGACTGAGGCGAGGTTCAATCAGCTTCTGCCGCAAGAGTTGCGTGGCGCCGCTCGCCGGCACCGGTGCGCTGTAGTAAAAACCTTGCACTTTGGTCGTGGATGGAGCGCCGGTTAGCAAGTCTCGTTGCGCCTCATTTTCCACGCCTTGTGCCATAACCTCGATGTCCAGCTCACGCGCGAGGCCGATAATCGCCCGCACCATCGCCGCATTTCTCTGATCTTGTTGCGCCGCGGCAGTGATCATCGCTCGCGGGATCTTCAGGCGGCTTACGCGATAGTGCTTCAGATAGTCGAGCGACGAATACTGCGTTCCAAAATCATCAATTGCGATCATCACGCCAAGCTGCTGAAGCCGCTCGATCACGTCGATATAAGCCCATGTGGCGTAGGCAAGCATAGTTTCCGTCACATCGAGTTCAAGGTCCTTTGGCGTAAGTCCCCATTTCCTGAGTGTTGCCGTGATGAATTGGATCAACTCATCTCCAGTCCGGAGCTGACCAAGGGAGAGATTAACGGCCAAAATCACTGGAGCGATTCCGGCATTACGCCAAGAACTCATTTGCTCGCATGCATGGTCGAGCACCCATTGCCCCAGTGCCACTATGGCATCTGATTTCTCAATTATGCGAATGAAGTCGGCCGGCATGAGCAGACCGCGCTTCGGATGATTCCAACGAATAAGCGCCTCCATACCGGTGATTCGACCCGTGAAGAGTTCGACCTGAGGCTGATAGTAAAGCTCCAACTCGTTTTTTTCGAGGGCTTGTATCAGATCGCCTGTGAGGGTTACACGCTCGCGCATTTCTTGATCGAGATCATCGGAATGAAAGCGATATTGATCCCGGCCGTCTTCCTTGGCCCGATAGAGAGCGAGATCAGCTTTGGCGAGCATCTCATCCGGTCCAGCTGTCGCATCGGTAAAAAGGGAAATGCCGATGCTGGCGCTGAGAAATAATTTGCTATCGCCGAGCTGATAGGGCGTACCCAGAACGCCATGGATTTTCGATGCCAATGCGGTGGCGCCCGAAACATCGGACACTTCGGTTTGTAAAATTGCGAATTCATCGCCGCCCAACCGGGCGACAAGATCGCTTTCCCGGCAGTTCCGCTTGAGATGCCCCGCGGCAGAAATGAGCAGCAAGTCGCCCGCAGAATGTCCAAGCGTGTCGTTGACGTCCTTGAAGTGGTCCAGATCGATATAGAGAACCGCGAACCGGCTGGCGCCGCGCCGCGCGGCGGCGAAAGCTTGGTAGAGCCGTTCGATGAACGTCGCACGATTCGCCAACCCGGTTAGTCCGTCGGTACGAGCAAGCAGCGCTATTCTTTTGCTGAAATTAGCGTCGAGCGCGGAGACTATCAGTGTGAAACTCATGATGAGAAGGCTGACGCCGCCGATGCCGATAGCCAGCGTCGTACTGTTGATGCCGCCCGACGTCACAGCAAGGCAAACGCTGCCCGGCGCAAAACGTGCCGCCGCCATCCCAGTATAGTGCATTCCGCTAATCGCCAGCCCCATTACACCCGCGCTTCCCAGCTTGGCTAGAATTTCCGTCCTGGAGTGCTTCCAGCGCAACTGGAAGGAGATCCAAAGTGCTGCGAACGAGGCAACGAGGGCGATCAGGACCGAGGCGACGAAAAGCAACGGATTGTAGCGAATCGGCGGCGACATCTCCATCGCAAACATGCCGGTGTAGTGCATGGCGACGATGCCGGTGCCCATCAGTACTGTACTGATAATTAGGTTGCGTATCCCGAGTTGGGCTTGGCGCAGGAAAAATAGTGCGATCGCCGAAGCGGCGATCGCAATGATCATCGACAGCAGCGTGATGGGCAGGTCAAAGGCAACCTGTATCGGCAAATGGAAAGACAGCATGCCGATGAAATGCATCGACCAGATGCCGGTCCCCATCGACACCGCGCCGGCAACCAGCCAGATCCACGATTTCTTTGGGGTCGAATCACTTGCACTGACTCGGCCCGCCATATCGAGCGCGGTGTACGAAGCAATGATAGCGACCGCAACAGAAAGCGCGACAATGCTCGGGTCGTAGTAACCGTACATTTTTTCACCTTCTGAAACCGGAAAATAGGGTGAGGCGTGAGACCCGCGTTGACTATTTTATCGGTGGTCGCCTGCTTATGGAGGCTGCTTGCCGAGCCAATGGCATTCGACATGATGTGCATCCTCAATCAGTAACTCCTTCAAACACCTTTCCGCGATAATGCTCGGGTGCCACGGCGGCCATGCTTTTACCGCTGCCAAGGTGTCGCGCGCATAAGCGGCAAACCTATTCGCACGGTCGAGCCATTGACTCATGCTCTTGCTCCTTCGGGTTCAGCGCCATCTGCCGGTCGCGCCGCCGTTTCGCTCTGGACTGCCGGCTCGAGCACACCTTGGCGCAACAGCCGGGTGGCCTGCCCGGCAGGCACAGGCCTGCTAAAATAGAAACCTTGGATGCACCGGCATCCGGCGCCAACGAGAAATTCCAGTTGTGCGGCTGTCTCGACACCTTCGGCGATAATCTCGATGCCGAATTCACGCGCCAAGCCAATCGTTGCACGCACGATGGCCGCGCTGCCGGGATCGCCGGGCAAGCCGCTCACGAATTGCTGAGCGATCTTGATGCGGCTGACACAGTAGACGAGCAAATATTCGAGCGAGGAATAGCCTGTGCCAAAGTCGTCGATCGCTATTCGAACGCCGAGTGCCCGCAGCTGGTTCACAATATCGCCATGGCCGCCATTCGTTTCCATGAGCAAGGATTCGGTTAGTTCGAGTTCAAACCTACCCGGATCCAGTCCATCGGCACTCAGCCCCTGCATGAGATCGCGAAGGAAGTTGGACGGCGAGATCAGTTGGGCCGCGGATAGGTTAACGCTGGTTACCGGTGGACCAATCCCGTCATTATTCCAGATCCGCAACTGCCGGCGGACATCGGCAAGCACCCATTGCCCGATCGGACCGATCATCCCGGTCTTCTCGGCAATCGCGATGAAGCGTCCTGGCGTGAGCAGGCCACGGCTAGGATGGTTCCAGCGCAGGAGTGCCTCTACGCCGACAATCTGTCGTGACGGCACTTCGACCTGCGGCTGGTAGTAGACTTCGAACTCACCGCGATCGAGCGCGGCCCTGAGCTCCTCAATCATCGTCACGCGCTCACGGACGGCAAGGTCGAGGGCCTCGGAATGGAAGACATATTTGTCGCGACCTCTGCCCTTGGCTTCGTAAAGGGCAAGGTCCGCCTCGCGCATTATATCCTCTGGCTTAGTCAATTCGCCCCGATAAACTGAAATACCGATGCTCACCGTCACATGCATTTGGCTGCCGCCGATCAAATGCGCCGCAGTGATAGAGCTGATGATCCTTGCCGCGAGCGTCGCGACGACGGCGCGATCCGCCACGTCACTCAGGAGTACAGCGAACTCGTCGCCGCCGACGCGCGCGATCCGATCATCCTCACGCAGAGCGCCAACGAGTTGTTGCGCCACTGCCTTGAGGAGCTCATCGCCTAACGAATGGCCGAGCGTCTCATTGATGTCCTTGAAGTCGTCGAGATCTAGGTAGAGGAGAGCGAAAGGTTTGCTACCCTGCTTCGCCGCCGCGAAAGCTTTCTGTAGCCATTCCATAAAGGCTATGCGGTTGGGCAGACCAGTGAGCAGATCCGTGTAGGTTAGACGCGCTGTTTCCGTTTGCGCAATCTTCTGGTCGTTGATGTCGATGAGGATCCCTTCCAGAGCCGTCAGCTTGTGATCACTGTCGCGGACCGGATTTATGCGGTTCTCGATCCAGCCGTAAGATCCGGTCGACGTGCGTATCCGGACATCACTACCGGATTCCATTGTTTTCCCGGCAATGATTTCGGCGATATCGGCGAGAACAGCTGAGCGGTCGTCCGGATGAAAGAGTTCCATATAACGACCCGGCACGGACAGAAGCTGGCTTTGGCTGTAGCCGTATCGACCTATGTTCCGAGACACATATGTAATCGCATAAGGGAACTTTGGATCGAGCCGGTAAAGTATGGTCGAGCTGTTCTCGATGATACGGTCGGCATCCGCGATCTCCGTGAGGTCACGGGCGTGGATGATTGCCGTACCGATGAGTTCCGCAAGAGTGTGGAGCGTGTCGATCTCGACCGTCGACCATACGCGGTTAGCCTCGCCATCACCAACACCAACGGCTCCCCACCAATTCCCGCCCGCGAACACCGGAACCAAGAGAAACGACTGGACACCGCAGGAATCGAGGAGACCCCGGACCGGCTCGTCAGCCTCATTTGTGCTGATGAACTGCACTTTTCCTTGCGCGAGATTAGCCGGCACGGAAACCGGGCCTTCGGCTCCAGCGGACTGCCAGAGATTGCGCCTATCGATTATCGGCGCCGTGCCTGGTGTATTCCACATATGGCGTATGAAGAGAGCGAAGTTTGCAGTGTCATAGTTCGCGTATAAGTGGGCACTTCGTACGCCCATCGACCGGCCGATCAATTCCAACACTTTTGGGATCGAGTGGTCAAAGTCGAGCGAGCGCAGAATTTCGGTCGCGCTCAAGGTCACGGCCTGCAAAATTCCATTGCTTCGGTGCAGTTCACGCTCGGCTGCTTGCCGTTCGGCGATTCGGCGCTCGAGATCGGCGGCCAGACTCCTCTGAATGATCTCGCGGCGAGCAATGGAAGTGATCCAGTGATTGGCGCGAAAGCCAACCAACCCGAGAACGGCAGTGAAGGCCGTAATCATCAATCCCATGGTGATCGACATGGGATTGCCGCGGGCAAAAAAGGCGAAGATCACCGGCAGGCAGGCTGGGACCGAGAATCCGATCAGCGCCGGCAAAAAGGCCGAATCGCCAGCGACGGCGCCAGCCATCATGCCGCCGACAACAAACGCTATGAACGCGTGATACGCCGGATCCGGCGTAATCAGGATGCCAGCTGCGGTCAGTCCCCAAAGACAACCCGTCGCCGTCGCGCCGGCGGCATAGCGCCAGCCCCAGCGTTCTGCTAATTCCGCTTGCCGGGGTGCGCGCAGATAGCGCCTGCAATCGAGAAACCGCGCCAGGACGACGATGCAGAACAGCCCGATCCATCCCAAGAACATTCCGACCGGCAAAAGGTCGCGCAGCAGGTAAGCGGTGAGCGAAGCGTTGACGAGATTAACGAACACGATCGTGTGCGTCTGGTAGAGTACGCGGATTTGTTCCAATAGGACGGCCTTGTCCAGTGCGGTCTGGTCGAGACCAACCGACGGTTCCGGCGAGGTTTTCCCGCTCTCAGCGGCGTGGCCGCTTTCGTCCATACGGACATCTCCGGCTTGCTATGAAAATCGATAATCGAAACTTTAGGCAAATGTGACGGGCAAGCTGGTTCCGACGCCTCTAAGGGCGTCGCGGTCCATGCAAATCTTCGGCGCCATTCGATCCGTGGAGATTCTCGCACGCACCTATGCCGCCTTTGGGCATCATAGTATAATAAACTCTCTGCCGCATGAACACTATCTACATTTAATATTGGTTATCGAGCTTTGGAAATGGATCTTTAGACTATCTCAGATGTGGAGGCGTCAAACGGCACTGCGGCAATGCCAGATTTTAGATTGATCGATGCCTATCCGGTTAACA
>PLUZ01000251.1 GCA_003162995.1 Methylocapsa sp.
CGACTTTGTGAAGGGCGAATGCACTAGCTTTGTCGTGTCCCGGCCATTCAAAGGACTGACGCATTTCCTCGACGACCGAGCGGGCTAGGTTGCCAGTCGCGGTCAGTTTCAAGCCGTCAGCCTCGCCAAGCTGCATGAGCGAGCTAGCCGGGACGCCGGCACGGCGCCAGAGATCGTCGACCAAGGAGGCCTACTGTGCGGTCACCGAGGCTAATCGCTCTTCGGCGTGCGAAGGGGCTTCAAGGCGCCACCCCAGGCGATGACCTGATCGAGCATGCCGGTGACCGTCGGCTCCAGATGGGGACCCGGCTTGAAGGTCGTGAAATTCTCGAAATCGGTGAAAAGGGAGAGGCCGACCTGCGCCCGCACGTCGGCGAGCTCGACGTTGCTGACCACCTGGCGGAGTATTTCCACGGAGCGCGCCCCGCCATTGCCGCCATAGCCGACGAATCCAACGGCCTTGTTGTTCCATTCGCGGTGCAGGAAGTCGATCGCATTCTTGAGCGCGGCGGACGGCCCATGATTGTACTCGGGCGTCACGAAGACGAAGGCGTCGAACTGCTCGATCTTTGCAGCCCAGGCCTTGGTGTGCGGCTGACTGTACTGACCCATGGCTGCCGGGACCGGCTCATCAAGCAGAGGCAGATTGAAATCCTTTATATCCACGATTTCGAACGCTGCATCGTTCCGCTTGCTCGCGATGTCATAGACCCAGCGCGCGACGACCTCCGCCTTTCGGCCCGGCCGCGTGCTTCCGATGATGATGGCGACTTTCAGCATGTGTCAGGTTCCGTTTCGCGAGGGAGCCGAGCTATGTCGTCTCGTCGCGCTCGCGGCTAGCCTAGTAGGCCGCGACGTGAATACGCGCCGAAGTTTGAGCCCACGTCGGACAGTCATCATCGCGCCGATTTCACGACGACAATTGGCATCGTCCCCGCCGCCGTCACCATGGTCCTTATCTCGGCACGGCGACAGTGACGCTCCAATCGCGGCAAAAGTCCACTCCTTTCTGCGATGAAAATTAAGCGCCAATCGCCCCAGCGTTTGCCACGCGTCTCTGGATTCAAAAGTTCGAATATTTCCGTTCTAGGGCGGGCGCCGAAACAATGGAATCGGGAGGGGATTCCCACGCGGCGAATCATGATTCATCCTGCGGGACCCGCCAGGTTCGACCGAGAGATCGGGATAGCGTTCGCGAAGCATGATCAGCGACGGGCCGTGCGTCGTGTTCCCGTTNNCGTCAGATAATTTGAGACAGATAGCGGCGATATTTAGACTAGTGGAGGACGCGGCTCATCTTATGTTTGATTATATGCGACGTTCAATTGGTGTCGCAAGCGGCGATTTTGGATTGTGGCTCGGCCAGTTCTTGAAGTTTCTGCGGCCTTGATCTCTCGACACAGCAATCCGGGCAGCATCGCGGGCAGACGCAATTATCAAAGTTCGGCAATGCCCGCTTGCGTTGGCGCGCCGCGATTGTTTGCCAGCAAAGCTCAAGAGGCCGCATTCAATGCGATCATTGGAGCAGGCGCGAGACCCGCAGTTGAATTGGTGGCGCGTGCTCCACAGCTATACGAAAGCCGCGTCTGATTCCACAAATACGTATCTTTTCTCTCCGTGACGGCGGATAGCGTGCTCGCTTCACGCGCAATGGGGCACGATGCTTTCAATTATGCAGACTTTTGTGCTGATACGGCGATGTTGCGCACCGGCGGGGCCATGAATTCTGGCCCGATCGGATCGGTGACCATTTCCCGCAGGATGCGATCGATCTCCTCCTTGGCGGGCGCATCAAGCCGCCACCCGCTCACCTCGTCGACTGGCTGCAGCTCGCTGGGGTGGCGCGCGCCCCACAGCGCCGTGGNNTTGCGCGAGCCGGTCGAGCCGTTCCACGGCGGCCAGATATTGGGCAAACCGGGGCTTGAGAAACTTCGGATCGGCGCGGCGCAGATCGTCACCATCAAAAACGGTATTCGGCCGCATCCGGCCAGAGAGAAGACCGCGGCACAGCGCACCATAACCTAAGGTTGCGATCTTGTTGTTGTGGCAATAGGGAAGGATATCGGCCTCGATGCCGCGCTCAAATAAATTATAGGGCGGCTGCAGTACATGCAGGGGCGCAACGCGGCGGAACTGTTCCATTTGGTCGACTGAAAAATTGCTGACTCCGATGGCCCGGATCTTTCCCTGCTTGAAAAGTGTATGCATCGCCTCGGCGGTTTCTTCGATCCTCACCAGCGGGTCTGGCCAGTGGACCTGGTAGATGTCGATGTGATCGGTTCGAAGCCGACGCAAGGACTCCTCCACTTCCTGCAGGATTCGCACCCGGCTGGCATTACGAAATACCCTTCCATCCTTCCATTCAAGTCCAGTCTTGGTGGCGATGAGTACTTCTGAGCGCAGATGACCATCGGTTATTGCCTTGCCAACAATCTCCTCAGAGTGGCCAAATCCATAAACCGGGGCCGTGTCGATGATATTGATGCCCTGCTCGACCGCGGCGCGGATGGTGGCAACAGATTCCGCTTCGTCGGTCCCACCCCACATCCATCCGCCTATGGCCCAGGTCCCAATGGCGACGCGCGATATCCTGAGCGATGTGCCAAAGATTTCGGCAAGTTCCATGTTCATTTTGTGAGCTTCGGCTTGATGAGTCATCATTTTCACTCCTTCTGTTGATGCTTGCGGCTAGGTCGTCTTGAGTTGCAAGGGCGTGGGGCCTCAAACCTGCCGCCACGCTGGCAAATTCGGATCGGCGAGCCGGATGTCGACCGGGCCAATGCCGAAGATGGCGATCACGACGGGCCCTTTGATGCCGTGAGGCACGCCGTCATAGTGGAAGGTCCGCGCGGTTCGCTTGACATAACCGCCTGCTGGCACCGGCACCGCCATATCCGGTGTGAAGTCGGCGCCACTGTTGACCCACCATGTACCCGACATGACCATTTGGATACGATCGGTGGCATAGCTGTGCGGCGCGCTGAACCAGCCTGGGTTCCACTTCATCAAGACAAGGTAAGGGCCCGGCTGGTCGACATCTCCATAGAGCTTGGCCATTTCGCCGCTGCCGGGCGGCAACCCCGCCCATGGCGCGAATTTGATGCCGTCGCGCTGCAAAACGAAGGTCTGTTTTAGGTCGATCTCCGCAGCCTCGGCCGTACTGGCCAGTAAGGCCGGTAACAGTGATGTCAGAAGGAAAGTACGGCGGTGCATGTGGTTCTCCTTGTCGTGGTACGAGGTGTCATGGGGTTTTGGTGCAAAGTTTCGGGCTTCAAAACAAGGAAGCGGTCGGGCAGTATTATGTGCATCCCTGCAGCGAGAACTGCATTTCAGGTTTCTGGCCATCATTCGGCGGGCAGTGGCTCGGCGTGGCCTGAGGCCGCTTGCTTCCTCTTTTTTCGGAAGATCCAAGACTGCAGCCGGTCGAGATAGATGTAGACGACCGGCGTCGTATAGNNCCATCGTGGTCATCAGGATCGGTCGGAAGCGCATGAGGCAAGCCTGGTAGATCGATTCTTCGGCCGTCAAGCCTTCGCTGTGTTCGACCTGCTGGGCAAAATCGACCAGCATGATGCCGTTCTTCTTGA
>PLUZ01000291.1 GCA_003162995.1 Methylocapsa sp.
CCAGTGAACGGGCTGTTCGGCGACACGACGCCGCAGGACGGGCTCGTGACGGAATATCTGCTTAGCCGGACATGGTAGCCAATGCCTTTCGTTCCGAAGTACTCCCACGAAGAGGTCGAGCGTATGGTCGCTGGCGGCGGCCTCAGCGCATTTGAAGTTTACCGCTTGAAACATCAGCATCCATTAAATCGATTGACGCACGTCATTGGGATACCGACGATTGTTGCAAGCATCGCCTTTCCTCTGTTTGCCTGACTTGCTTGGGGAGTTTTGGCTTGGAAGGAATGGCTGATCCTCAGTGCGTTCGGTTGGGGCCTTCAATTTCTGGGGCGGGTATCGTGTAGAGCTTCGGGCTTTAGATGAGTGTAGCGACGGAGCATCTTCCAATCTTTGTGGCCAGTGACGAGCGAGACTTGCTCAATAGAATATCCGGCTTCGAAGAGGCGGCTTGCACCTTCGTGACGTAGGTCGTGAAAATGCAGGTCTTCAATTTTGAGCTTGCGACATTGGCGTCGGAATGCTGTGCCTATAGACCGCCCATTGTAAGGGAAAATTCGACCAGTTTGGTTGTCAGCACAGGAGCGTTGCTCTTCGATGAGGGCGCAGGCATCGTAGCCGGTGACATCTAGAAGCGGAATACGCTGGTTGTTTCCGTGCTTCCTCCGGGGATCCTTGCGATCCTTAATAAGGAGCATTCGCTCAGCTGGATAGAAATCTGGCCATTCGATGCGGCAGATCTCATCTTGGCGCATTGCTGTCGCTACCGCGAAGCCAATGATACGCCCAACCGGAATCTGTTGAGCACGATTCGCGTCGAAAGCGGCAACCAGCCTATCGAGTTCATCCTGTGTCGGGCGTCTGTCGCGTTCGTTTCCTTTCCCAACCAGGCCAAGTCGAGTAAGCGCTATGCGCGCTAACGCGATCGGTTCAGTGGAAAGGACCACGCCGTGCACGGCCGCCGCATGCGATAGAATTGTCTTGATATATCCGAGGTCAATGCCAAGAATGACTGGACCTGCACCTTCGTGTGCGCGCGCTTTTCCGAATTGGATGAGGCGCTCGCGATCGAGTTCCGAAATTCGGAAACGGCCCAATCTCTGTTCGAGAAGGGTGAGGCTCGCCGACTTAGATCGTCCAATACGTCTCCCGACCTCCTGCAGGTCTTCGCGATGCAGCTTGATCAGATCTCCAATCGTTTTTGCATCGCGAGACCTTTGTGCCATGGCAGGCTCGCCGCGATCAATACGGCGCTCAACCTCGAGCGCCCATAGCTCGGNNTCGCCAGGAACCCGATTTGAGTTTCGTGAAGGTTGCCAAAACGTGTGCGCTCCGTGTGCACCGAGCCGTCGAATTGCGGCGAAAAAGGTCGAATGATCGCGTAGGAAAGAGTGCACACGACCGGACCTAGTAGATTGAGATTAAAGAAAAAATGCAGTTAAATCAAGAGTTTATATTTTGCGTGGCGCCGATGATGGATTGGACGGACCGGCATTGCCGGTTCTTCCATCGCATCTTGTCGCGCCGCGCGCGGCTTTATACCGAGATGCTTGCCGCCCCCGCGGTCTTGCATGGGGACCGCACCCGCCTGCTGCGCTTTGATGCGGCGGAGCATCCCGTCGCCTTGCAACTCGGCGGGTCCGATCCTTTGCTGCTGGCGGAGGCGGCGAAAATAGGCGCCGATTTTGGCTATGACGAAATCAATCTCAATATCGGTTGCCCGTCCGAGCGCGTGAAAAGCGGCGCTTTCGGCGCCTGCTTAATGCGCGAGCCGGAGCTTGTCGGCGATTGCGTCGCCGCGATGAAGGCGCGGGTCGAAATTCCGGTGACGGTCAAGTGCCGCACGGGTATCGACGACCAGGACCCGGAAGCGGCGCTTGGGCTTTTGGCCGAGCGCGTCGTTTCGGCTGGTTGCGATGCTCTCATCGTCCATGCAAGGAAAGCGTGGCTGAAAGGCTTGTCGCCAAAGGAGAACCGCGACGTGCCGCCGCTGGACTATGGGCTCGTCCATGCTCTGAAGCAGCGCTTTCCCAATGTCCCGGTCGTGCTCAACGGCGGGCTTGCGACGCTCGACCAGATGCGCGCCGAGCTTGAATATGTCGATGGGGTGATGGCCGGGCGCGCGGCCTATCAAGACCCGGCCCTGCTCCTGGACGTAGATCCAGTTTTATTCGGAGAGACAGCACCTGCCGCCAGCGCGGCGGTGGCGGTCGAGATGTTTATTCCCTATATCGAGGCGCATCTTGCTGAAGGCGTGCCGCTTCATGCGATGACGCGGCATCTTCTGGGGCTTTTCAACGGCTTGCCTGGCGCCCGCGCGTGGCGCCGTCATCTTGCGGCGGAGGCGGTGAAAGCGGGCGCTGGCGTGGAAACTTTGCGGGCGGCTTTGGCGCATGTGGAGACCGGCCGCCAGCACGGCGTCAGTGCTGCGGCTTAAGCCGGTCTCTTGAAAAACGAACCGAGCGTGTCGATTTGGACATCAAGCACTGTTGGCCAAGGAGACCGAGTGATGAAAAAACTATCCTTCATCCGACGCACCGACGAGCGCCATTGGGTCGGCGATGGTTTTCCCGTGCGCAGTATTTTTTCCTACAATAACCTCGCCAAGGAACTATCGCCGTTCCTGCTTCTGGACTACGCCGGGCCGGAGAATTTCCCGCCGTCACAACACCGGCGGGGGGTTGGCGCGCATCCGCACAGGGGGTTCGAGACAGTCACGATCGTCTACAGCGGCGAGGTCGAGCATCGCGACTCATCGGGCGGCGGCGGCACCATAGGTCCCGGCGATGTGCAATGGATGACGGCGGCTTCGGGACTTGTTCATGAGGAATTTCACAGTCCTGCGTACAGCCAGCGTGGCGGTCAATTCGAGGTCATCCAGCTTTGGGTCAATCTTGCCGCGAAGGATAAGAAAGCTGAGCCCGGCTACCAAAGCATTAGCAATACGGATATTCCACGGGTTGAGCTGCCGTCGGGCGACGGGTTTGTGCGGGTCATCGCGGGCGAATATCAAGGCAGACGCGGCCCCGCGCGCAGCTTTAGTCCGATGAATGTTTGGGATCTCCGCCTGAAGGGCGGCGCCCGCGAGGAATTTCATGTGCCAGTTGGCTGGACCACGGCGCTCTTCGTGCTCAAGGGCCGAGTCCGCTTGCGGTCTGGCGAAATCGTGGGCGCGGCGGAATTGGCCGTCTTTGAGCGAGAGAAGGAAGAGGTTGCGATCGAGGTGCTGGAAGACACCACGATTTTGCTCCTGAATGGCCAGCCGATCAATGAGCCGGTCGTTGGCATGGGGCCTTTTGTGATGAATACAGAGGCCGAGATCGAGCAAGCCATGGCGGACTACCGGAGCGGGCGCATGGGCCGCCTTGCTGAGCACGCCTAGAGCATGATCAGCAGAAAAGTTGCAGACTTTTTGGATAAGATCATGCGAGAAATTAATGTGAGAGTGGGCAAGATCACTCCACCGCCTTGCCCAATCGCCCTGCGAGATCCTGGACAAATTGCCAGGCGGTGCGGCCCGAACGCGCGCCTCGCGTGACCGACCATTCGAGCGCCTCGTGTGCGATTTTTTCGTGCGCGAGAGCAAGGCCGAAATGTTCCGCATAGCCAAAAACCATCGCAAGATAATCGTCTTGCGAGCAGGAATGAAAACCGAGCCAAAGTCCGAAACGGTCCGAAAGTGAGATCTTTTCCTGAACGGCATCGTCTGGATTGATCGCGGTTCCACGCTCGTTTTCGATCATGTCACGGGACAGGATGTGGCGGCGGTTCGACGTCGCATAAAATAAAACATTCGGCGGGCGTCCCTCGAGTCCGCCTTCGAGCACGGCTTTCAGCGATTTGTAGCTCGTATCCGCGCCATCGAAGGAAAGATCGTCGCAAAAAATGAGAAAACGCCAGGGTTTTCCGCGCAACAGGGCCATGAGGGCAGGCAGCCCTTCGATGTCCTCGCGGTGAATCTCGATGAGCTTGAGCGGCTTGAAAGCCGGAGAACCGGCATGCCGCAGATTGATTGTTGCGTGCGCGGCCTTGATGAGGGCGGATTTCCCCATGCCGCGCGCCCCCCAGAGCAACGCGTTATTGGCCGCGAAGCCCTGCGCGAAGCGTTCGGTATTGGCAAGGAGGATATCGCGAGCCTGGTCGATCCCGCGCAACAATGCGATATCGACACGATTCACGCGCGGCACAGCGACAAGAGTCGCGGTCCGCGCGGCGAAGACGAAGGCGCTAGCGGCACTGAAATCGCAAGGCTCCTCTTGCACGCCGGCGCGCCTCTCAAGTGCGGCGGCGATCCGCTCCAGCGCCTTGGCCGATGCGCGGTCTTCGTGCATAGGGGGAGTGTCGCTCTCTCGGGTCATTGCAACGGCTTTCGAGGATTACATTTCGCGGTTGAAACGGGTTCTAGAGCATGATCCCAAAAAGTTGCAGACTTTTTGGAAAAGATCATACGACAAAACAAAGACATAGAAACCAAGAGCGATTTTCTTGAAGCGCTCATGGTCTAAAGTGGACAGATCGCACGATAACACTGGTGAAATTTACCGGTTAGGCTTTTACAAAGCAGCGGCAAAGCTGGTCACGGCGGCTGATCATTAGGCCACGGCCCCCTGCGGCGGCGTAAACCGCGCAAACCGGCTTTATTGCGGGTGACTCTTGCCGCCATTGCTTTCGCGCCCGCTCTGGCTATATTCGCGCGCCACGGAGACAGAGGTCTTGAAGGGCGCAAGTCTTTTAAGGACTAAGGATTGAGGAGAAGGAATTTTGTTCACATCGGCTTTCGCCCAGCAGGCGACACCCGTCACTGGGGCGCCCAGTTCGACGGATATAATCATGCAGCTGGTGCCCTTCGCGATGATCTTCGTCATCGCGTATTTTTTGGTGATCCGGCCAAATCGCAAGAAGGCGAAGCAACATGAAGATCTGATCAAGAGCACGCGCAAGGGCGACAGCGTGGTTACGACCGGGGGCTTGATCGGCAAGGTTACGAGAGTTGTGGACGATGCCGAGCTCGAACTCGAAATCGCGCCAAATGTCAAGGTGCGTGTTTCCCGGGCGATGATTTCGAACGTGCGGTCCAGGAGTGAGCCGGTCAAGGAGCAGCAGGGTTGAATCCTTGGCTGAAACAAACGCAAGCCCCGTCCGGCGGCGCCCGCCGCGCTCCAAACCTTTGAGAATTGCACCATCATGCTGCGTTTCCCGGCCTGGAAGATCACATCCATTCTGGCGATGACGGCGTTCGCGCTTCTCCTCATCGTGCCAAGCCTCTTAAGTCCTGACCATCGCGAGGCGTTGATTGCGCATCTCCCCAAATGGGTGCCCGCCCGCGCCATCGTGCTCGGCCTCGATCTGCAAGGGGGATCGCATGTGCTTCTGGAGGTAGATAGCAATTCGGTCGTGAAGACTCTTGTCGACAATCTGCGCGACGCCGTTCGCCGGGTGCTTCGCGAGGAGAAAGTTGCGATCACGGGCGGCATTGGCGTCCTGCCGCGCGGCGTGCAATTGCGCATCCCCGATCCAGCCGAACGGGCAAGGGTCATGCCGAAACTCCAGCAATTGGCGGCGACCTTTGGCAGCGGCATTACCGATAGGGCGAGCGCTCCAGCGTTCGACGTGACCGAGAACGACAGTGGCCTCATTCAGTTCACGGTGACCGAGGCGGGCATCGACAGCAAGGTCCGCCGCGCGGTCGAGCAATCGATCGAAGTGCTGCGCCGCCGCGTCGATGCGCTCGGCACCACGGAGCCGACGATCCAGCGCCAGGGCAATGACCGTATTGTAGTCGAGGTGCCGGGTCTGCAGGATACAAGCAAGCTCAAGGAAATTCTCGGAACGACGGCGAAGCTTGAATTCCGCCTTGTCGCCGAGCCTGGCGCCGATCCCGCCGAAACCGAGCTTTTGGATCAAGTGGATCAGCCCGGCAAATTGCCGGTCGAGAAGCGGGTTATGGTGCAGGGCGAGGATTTGACCGATGCCCAGCCCGGCTTCGACAGCCGTACGCAGGAGCCGATCGTCAATTTCCGCTTCAATATTCGTGGCGGCCAAAGGTTTGGCGAGGTCACCTCGGAAAATGTCGGCAAATTGTTCGCCATCGTCCTCGACGGCAAGGTTATCTCCGCGCCGCGCATCCTTAGTCCCATCACCGGCGGTTCCGGCCAAATCTCCGGGCACTTCACCGTCGAGTCGGCCAATAATCTCTCAATTCTTCTACGCGCCGGCGCATTGCCCGCGAAACTCACGATTGTCGAGGAACGCACTGTGGGTCCGGGCCTCGGTCAGGATTCGATCGACGCAGGCAAGCGCGCAGCCTATGTCGGCGCCGCCCTCGTCGCATTCTACATGCTGATCACCTATGGCATTTTCGGTGTCTTCGCCAATATTGCGCTGGCGGTCCATGTCTCTTTTATTTTTGCGGGCCTCGTGCTGCTAGGGGCAACGCTGACGCTTCCGGGAATCGCCGGCATCGTCCTCACCATTGGCATGGCGGTCGATGCCAATGTCTTGATCTATGAACGCATCCGCGAGGAGGCACATCTTGGGCGCTCGATCATTTCCGCACTCGACGCTGGATTCAAGCGGGCTTTTGCGACGATCGTCGACTCCAATGTCACCATGTTCGTCGCCGCCGCCATCTTGTATTTTTTGGGCTCGGGGCCCGTGCGCGGCTTCGCCGTCTCAATGGCGCTTGGTATTCTCACCTCGATCGTGACGGCGGTGACGATGACCAGGATGATGATAGCGCTTTGGTACCGCTACAAGCGGCCGGCGAAGTTGCCGATTTGAAACATTTGTAAAGCCGCGCGTCACTTTGAGGAACTATGGCGAAGGGATAGAGTGTTTGTATGCGTCATACCCATCCGCTTCGGCGCGGGGAGAATTCGCCGGTCAACGGCTGCGTGCCGGAAAACCGCTCTGACTTGGCAAAAGGCCGTACCCTATGAAACTTCTGCGCCTCGCTCCCGAGGACACCAAATTTCCGTTCATGCGCTTCCGCCGCGTGAGCTATCCCTTCTCGGCGCTCATGTCGATCATTTCGGTCGTTCTTTTCCTCAATATTGGAATGAATTTCGGGATCGATTTTTCCGGCGGCACCTTGATCGAGCTGCGCGCCAAGGATGGCATGGCTGACACGGCGAAATTGCGGTCCATCGCCGAGCATCTCAACGTCGGTGACATCGAGGTGCAGGGTTTTGGGGGCACCTCTGACGTGACCTTGCGTTTCGGCCTTCAGCCAGGCGGTGATGTCGCGCAGCAGGCCGCGGTCAACCGCGTGAGAGACGCGATCGGCGATGGCTATGAAGTCCGCCGCACGGAGGTCGTTGGCCCACGCGTTTCCGGCGAACTTGTCCAATCCGGCACGCTCGGCGTTGTCATTTCGATCATCGCGGTACTGTGCTATCTCTGGTTCCGTTTCGAGTGGCAATTCGCGGTTGGCGCGATCATCGCGACGATGCACGATCTGTTGCTGACCGTCGGGTTTTTCGCGCTGACCAGGCTTGAATTCAACACGACATCGATCGCCGCCATTCTCACCATCGTCGGCTATTCCCTGAACGAAACCGTCGTGGTGCTCGACCGCATTCGCGAGATGATGCGAAAATATCGCAAGATGCCGACCGACCAATTGATCGATGTTTCGGTCAATGCGGTGATCCCGCGCACGATCATGACCGCGACGACCGTGTTTCTCGCCCTCATCTCGCTCGTCGTTTTCGGCGGTGAAGTGATCCGCTCTTTCTCGCTTGCGATGATCTGGGGCATTTTCGTCGCGACCTATTCCTCCATCTTTATATGTTCGCCAATGCTGATCTATCTTGGCTTGCGTAGCGACACCGTGGGTGCGGCGCCGGCGGCTAAGTCCGCGAAGAATCCGGCGTAGGACGCGTTCCAGCACGGCGGCCGGAATCGGGTCTAGCAAGGTGCTCATGACGGAGAAAAGTTACGCGGGTTTTTTGCCCGGCGCCCATGAAATCGAGGGATATGGGACGGGCGGTTTCCGTTTTGCCTCGATGTCCCATCGCGGCTCGATTCTCGCCTTGCCGTCCGGCATTTACGCCTGGAGCGCGGTCGCATCCTCGGATATTTGTGCGGCCTCGCTCGACCCGGTTTTCCAAGAAGTGCCGGGGAGCGTTGAACATCTCCTCATCGGCACCGGGCTTGAACTCGTGCCGCTTGACCTCCACCTTCGCCAGCTTCTGTTGCAAGCGGGCATCCGGCCGGAGCCGATGCCGACGGGCGCCGCCGCGCGTACCTATTCCATTCTGCTCGGTGAAAGGCGCCGCGTTGCGGCGGCACTTCTGGCAGTGCCTTGATGCGCGGGCCAAAGCCGCAGCCAAGTAAGTCCGATTATGCCCATTGCGAAGATTTGCTTCGCCGCGATGATCGAGACCGCTGGCTTGCGAGTCTTTTTGTTCCGCAGGCGTTGCGGCCGCATATTCACGCCCTCTATGCGTTCAGCCTCGAAATCGCCCGCGTGCGGGAAATCGTTTCCGAGCCTTTGCTTGGCGAAATCCGGTTCCAATGGTGGCGGGACGCGCTCGATGGGACAGGCGAGGCTGGCGCCAAGGCCAATCCCGTCGCTGCGGCTCTCCTCGACACGATCGCGCGCTTCAGCCTGCCAAAAGCACCATTGCTTGAATTGATCGACGCGCGGCTCCGCGACCTTTACGGCGATCCGGTTGAATCACCTGCAGCGCTCGAATCCTACACTGAGGCGACATGCGCGAATCTTTTCCGCCTCGCCACGCAGATCCTCGACGGGGAGGAGGTGGCTGCGGGTCTCGGCGTCGCAGGCCATGCGGGGATCGCCTATGGGATCACCGGGCTGTTACGGGCTCTGCCCTGGCATTGCGTGCGCGGCCAGGTCTTTGTCCCGGCCGAAATTCTGCGCGCGCATGGAGTGGAGCATGATGATCTTGCTTCTGGGCGTGCCTCGCCTGCGGTCCTCGCCGCGCTCACGGATCTGCGCGCGACTGCTCGTGCGCATCTCGATACTTTCGATGCGCGGCTGCACAGCCTTCCGGAAAAAAGCCGTCCGGCTTTTTTGGCAGTCTGCCTTTGCGAGCCCTATCTGCGGCTGATGGAAAAGCCTGGCTATGATCCGTTCAAGACCGTCATTGAGCTGCCGCAGTGGCGAAGGCAATGGATTTTATGGAGTGCTGCAAGCCGGTGGGGGTAGCTTCTCTTGTAAACGCAAGAAAGCTGTCGTGCGCGCCGATCTCTTGGACGCTTCCTTTACATCCCCTCCGGCTGCCCGGCGACGGTGACGAGCAGTTTGCCGTCGCCGAAAAGGCGCTTGGCTGCGCGTTTGGCGTCTTGCATCGTCACTGCCGCGATGAGCTTATTGCGTTCGTCGAGATATTCGACGCCAAAACCATCCGTCTGTAAATGCAGGAGCTGGNNCTCGATGACGGCCATCGATTCGGCCGCGCGCTCGTTCTTGGTCGATGTGCCGCCGGAGAACATGGCGGCATGATCATAAGCCGTGAGCTGCGAATAGACCGAATAGGCAAGCCCGCGCTTCTCGCGCACCTCGCGAAAGAGACGTGCCGAAAAAATGCCGCCGCCCAAAATATGGTTGACGACCGTCGCGGCGATGAAGTCCGGGTCTTTGCGGGCTATCCCCTCGCGGCCGAAACGGATTGTCGATTGCGGCACGTCGATAGGGGCGACATGCCGCGTGCCGGCACCGGCGAAAGCGGCGGGCGCGACCGGAATGAGACTGGCCTTATCGGGCAGTTGGCCAAAGATATCGTCGAGATGGCTGGCGAGCGTCTCCGCGTCGATCGCGCCGACGGCGGCGATCTTGAGATTGTCTCGCGCTAACGTCACGGCACGCAGGTCAATCAAATGGGAACGCTTCAGCGCGGGCAGGGTGGAAAGATCGCCGCGCACGGGCAGGCCATAGGGATGGTTTGGATAGGCCGCGGCGCGAAAGTTCCGGCCCGCGACAAAGTCCGGATCATTCGCCTCGCGCTTTAGGCCGGCTGCGATCTGGCTCACCACCCGCTCGAATGGCTCGGCGTCGAGACGCGCCGCGGTGACTGCGAGCCGCAAGAGCTCGAAGGCGCGGGCCGTATTCCGCGCTAGGCTTTGCAGGCGTCCACTGAGATTATCGCGGCCGGCGGAAAATGATATTTCGATCGCATCCTCGTCGAGGGCGCGATGAAAGCCCTCCGAATCATAGGGTCCCGCCCCTTCATCGAGGAGGCTTGCGAGAAGCGTGGCGGCGCCGGACTTGCCGATCGGATCCTGCGCGGCGCCGCCCTTGAAGGCGAACTCAAGTGCGATGAGCGGAACCGCGTAATCCTCGACGAGCCAAGCCTCAATGCCGCCCTTGGAGACGATCTTCTGTACGGTCGAGGCGCGGGAGGGGGTCTCAGTGGCGGTTAAAGTAGTTGTCATATTTTTTCCAAGGGCCGTTTGTTCCGGTAAGCGGAGCATGGCAAACAGGTTCAGAGCGCAAGGGAGGCTGTTTTTTCCGAGCTTGCCGTGGCGGAGGAGGCCGGGGCTTCGGCTGGCAGGAGGAAGCCTGTCACGCTGCGTCTCTTATCAAGCCAGCGGGTGGCTTTTTGGACATCCGCCGAGCTCACCGCCTCGATCCGCTCGGGCCATTGCGCGACATCCTCAAGGCCGAGGTCCGCCGCCAGTGAAGCGCCGTACCAACGGGCAAGCGTCGCCTGATTGTCCTGTGCATAGATTGCGTCGGCGACAAGGCGCGTTTTTGCACGCCGGACATCCGCCGCTTGGACGCCATGTGCGGCGCCGGCGATCACGGCATCGATCGCGGCGTCGAGTCGTTCGAGAGACACCCCTGGCGCGGGCACCGCGAAGACATAGAAGCGTGTATCATCGACCGACGTGCCTTGATAATGCGCTCCCGCCGTGACCGCGATTTTGTCCTCCATGACCAAGGTCTTGAACAAGAGGCTGGTGTGGCCGCCGCCAAGCACGTGCGCGAGAACTTCGAGTGCTTCGGCCTCGCCGGGAGCGGCCGACCGGTAGGACGGGACGAGAAAGATGCTCTGATGCATGGGCTGCTCGACTTTTTCGTCGGCGAGCGTCACGAGACGATGCGCGCGGGGTTCCGGCTCGTGCGGGCGAAACCGCTTCGGCGGGGCGCCGCGGGCGGCAATTGGGCCATAATATTTTTCCGCCAGACGGATGACCCCGGCCGCATCGACATCGCCAGCGACGACGAGAATAGCGTTTTCCGGCGTATAGAAACGATCGTAATAGGCAAGCGCGTCAGCCCTATCGAGACTCTCGATCTCATGGCTCCAGCCGATGATTGGCCGGCCATAGGGATGCTGCGTGAAGAGGGCCGCCTGCAAGGCCTCGCCAAGTTGCTCGGAGGGGTCGGAATCGGTGCGCATCCTGCGCTCCTCAAGAACGACATCGCGCTCGGGCGAAACCACTTCGTCGGTCAGAACCAGATTTTTCATCCGGTCGGCCTCATAGTCCATGCAGACGCTTAAGTGCTCCTTGGCGACGCGCTGGAAATAGGCGGTGTAGTCATTTGAGGTAAAGGCATTCTCTTGGCCGCCGACATCGGCGATAAGCTCTGAAAACTTGCCTTGCGGATGAGATTTGGTGCCCTTGAACATCAAATGTTCGAGAAAATGCGCGATGCCGGATTTGCCTGGCGGATCGTCGGCCGAGCCATTGCGATACCAGACCATATGCGTCACGACCGGCGCGCGGTGATCTTCGATGACGACGATTTCCAGGCCATTGCCGAGCTTTGCCTGCGTAATCGCCGGGCCGGCTGGTTTGCCTTGCACTTGCGCCGAGGGGTTCAGATAGACGCTCTCCCGGGCCGGAAGAAATTCACCAAAAGTCATTCCATCCATCGCTTTCTAGGGCATGATCCTGCGAGATCATGTGACAAAACAAAGTGATAGAGACTATGCGCGACCGCATAAAGCAATCATGGTCTAGAGGCGGTCAATCAATCCCGTGGAACGCTTGATGCTGGCCGCGCCGGCCGTCCCCAGGAAGCCTCTCAACGAATATAGGATGGAATTTCAAAAAGTAGCAGTGTTTTATCGCGCGAGCATGCCTATTGGGCAGGCTTTCTGCCGCGACTTCGGCGTCCAAGGAAAATCAGCCGCTTCAAAGCGGCGGTATCAGGCTGTATCAATTGTCGACCGAGGTCTTCGGACGCTGCGACCTTATGTAGGCGCCAGGGTCGGCGGAGTCGGGTTTGTCCTTCGGCGGTTCGATGGTTGCCTTGGCGACCCCTGTTGCTTGTCTGTAGCCGGGCGGTGGCTCGGTCAGATATTTGCGTTGGGGCTCCGGCCCTGGCTTGACCGTATCCGAGGAGCTAACGCCCGTCACCATGGACTTCAGAACTTTCCAAGGCGTATAGAGGCAAATTGGTGTCCCCGCGCCCGCTTGACATTCGTCGGGCGGCCCATCCGACGGCAGTGGGCCCTTGCCCTGCTGAAGCTCCGTTTGGGACAATTCGGTCCGCGTATTTGGCGTTATTTGCGGCGCGGGCCTCCGCGAATCCAATGCCGCGCGGCGTGCCTCAGCGACATCGGGATCCTTCGGCCAAGACGGATCGCGTACGGCGGCTTTCGGCGGCGGCAAATCGGTGCGAGGCGGAACGACGATCGGCGGTCTCGCCCGGTAGTCGATCGAATCTTGCTCTTTGTCGAACTGCATGCCTACGAAACCGAGCATCGAATTGAGCACATTGGTGTCTTCCGGTGCTTGCGCTCGCGCCGGTGTCACGCTGGAAATCGCCGCAACGGACAAAAGTGCCGCCACGGCCGCCGCCGTGCCTAGGCTGCGTCCTGGAACGATACCGGAGATCATGATCTTCATCCTTGAAACGCTCCACAAATCCGGAAAGTCCCGAGGTCCCCCCGAGACTTGCTGAGTGGGCTATTTTGTCTGTGTTCAGGGCTTTTTGGAGGCAAATACGGGGCAAAAAAAGATTGGCAAAAAAAGGTTANNAGGTTATTGCCCGGTGGCGCGCCCGGGCTCGCGTGTCTTTTTTGCCGGGCTCCAGGAGTCGTAAATCAAAAGCGCGACACCGGCGACGATCGCGACATCCGCCAGATTGAAGACATACCAGGAGAAGGAACCGATATGAAAATGATAGAAATCGGCGACAAATCCATAGGTCAGCCGGTCATAGGCGTTGCCGAGCGCGCCGCCAACAACAAGCCCGAGACCCAAAGCGGCGGTTTTCGTTGCCGCGCACCATAGCCAAACGCCCAGGAACACCGTGGCGGCAAGGGTTAGGATAAGGAGGGCAATTCGCTCCGTTCCGTTTTGGGCGGGCAGGAGCGAATAGGAAATACCGGGGTTCTTGGCATAGATCACATCGAAGAAAGGCGTGAGTCGGACCGGTTGGCGCGCTTCGATCCCGAAAACAAAGATAAGCCAAAGCTTGTTTGCCTGATCGGCGGCGAGCGTCGCGGCCATCGCCAGCAGGCCCAGGAGGCGCGGCCTCATGGCCATTGCCCCAAAGCCCGCAACTCCCGCAACGCCTGCGCGTCACGAGGGCTGACGCCGGGAAATTCAGGATCACTCCCGACGAGCGGGGAAATTTTCCACGACCTTGCGCATTTCCGGCCTTGCGCGCGATCGGGTACGACGGCGACACCTGAAACATCATCGAGCCGGAAAGCATCCAGCGGGCCTTCCCCCGCCGCGATCGTAATATCCGACGTGATGCACACTTCAGCAAAATCGACTGATTCGAGAATGGCCTTCAAACCGGTATCGGCGATAAAGACTCTTGGCGCGGCTTCGAGCGATGAGCCGATGCGTTTTTGCGCCCGCTCGATCTCCAAGGCACCGGTGACGACTGAGCGGACTCGGCGGATCTTTTCCCATTTTTCCGAAAGCGCTTCATCCCGCCAAGATGGCGGAATCTGCGGGAAGGTTTCCATGTGAACCGAGACCGCTTGCTCGTAACGTGAAAGCCACGCCTCTTCGCAGGTGAAAGCGAGGACCGGCGCGAGCCACAAGGTCACGCTACGGAAAATCTGCTCGATCGCTTCGAGGGCAGCGCGGCGTCTCTCGCTCGAAGGCGGTTCGCAATAGAGCGTATCCTTGCGGATGTCGAAATAAAATGCCGAGAGATCGGTGTTGAGAAAAGCCGTCAAGCGCGCAACGACGCGCTTATAGTCGAATTCTTCATAGGCTGTCCTTATCTCGCCATCCAATTCCGCGAGCCGGTGCAGCATGAGTCTTTCGAGCTCGCTCATTGCATCAAAGGCAACTGTCGAGGCGGCATCGTAATGGGCGAGCGAGCCCAGCATCCAGCGGATCGTGTTGCGGAGTTTCCGGTAGGTTTCGACGAAAGTTTTCAGGATTTCCGGCCCGATGCGGAGATCGTCCGAATAATCCGAGGCCGCCACCCAAAGGCGGAGAATATCGGCGCCGGCATCCTTGATGACGGTTTGCGGCGCCACGACATTGCCGAGCGATTTCGACATCTTCTCGTTATCGACGTTGACGAAGCCGTTGTGGATCCAGACGTTGACGAAACCGCCGTCGTGGGCAGCGCAGGACTGCGCGATCTCGTTCTCGTGGTG
>PLUZ01000044.1 GCA_003162995.1 Methylocapsa sp.
CGTTGTTCAAGTCGGCCTGCCTGTCGAAGGCGGTATTGAAATCCTTGCGGGGCTTCACGAAGGCGACGTGGTGATCACACCATGAAGCTCGGCATATCCGGGTTTCTCACCCGCGTCTCCATCACTTCGCCGCTGACCCCACTTCTCCTGCTGGCAGCTTTGATCGTCGGGAGCCTGGCGCTGCTGGGGCTGCCGCGCGAGGAAGAACCGCAGATCAGCGTGCCCATGGTCGACATTATGATCACCGCCAACGGCTATAAGGCGGGCGATGCCATAGAACTCATTACCAAGCCGCTCGAAGACATCGTCAAAGCGATCAATGGAGTCGAACACGTCTATTCGACCACTCAAGACGATTCCGTGGTCACGACCGCGCGCTTTTTCGTTGGAACCGACGAAGACACCGCGCTCCTGCGTGTGCACGAGAAGATTCGCGCCAATATAGCAGACTTGCCCAAGGGTATTCCCGAGCCGGTTATCATCGGCCGCGGAATCAACGACGTGGCGATCGTGACACTCACCCTCGAGCCCAAACCGGAGGCCGCAGCCCGCTGGGACGACAATGGACTCTACCAGATCGCCCAGGAACTCCAGCATGAACTCGTCAAGGCCGACGACATCGGCTTCACCTATATCGTTGGAGGCAGTCCGAACCAGATCCGGGTGGAGCCCGATCCCGAGCGGCTTGCTCTCTACGGCATTACCTTGAACCAGCTCGTCGACAAGCTGACCAATGCCAACCGCTCGTTTCTGATCGGCGCCTTTGAACAGAACAACAAGAACACTCTTGTCGTTGCTGGCCAGACTCTTCAGGGCGTGCCGGATATTGGTCTTCTCCTTCTAACCTCACGCGATGGGCGTCCAGTCTATGTCAAGGATGTCGCCGACGTGATCGTCGGCGCGGCCGAGCCCGACCATCGCGCCTGGACCCTCACGCGCACCGCCTCGGGGACGCTTGATCGCCGCCCGAACGTGACGATTGCGTTCGCCAAACGCAAGGGCGCCAATGCGGTCGTCGTGGCCGACCAGCTCCTCGCGCGGCTAAAGACCGTGCAGGGCCGGCTGGTTCCAAAGGATGTTTCGGTAACGGTGAGCCGCAACTACGGCGAGACCGCTACCGAGAAGGCCAATGAGCTCCTCTTCCATCTCGGTCTTGCGACTCTCTCGATCGTCGCGCTCATCACGGTCGCGGTCGGATGGCGCGAAGGAATCGTTGTGCTTGTCGTAATTCCAACCATCATTCTCCTCACATTGTTCGCGTCATGGATGATGGGCTATACGATCAACCGGGTGAGCCTCTTCGCGCTCATTTTCTCGATCGGCATTCTGGTCGACGATGCGATCGTCGTGGTCGAGAACATTGTTCGGCATTGGCAGACCCGAGGCGACAAGGACCTCGTCACGGCAGCGGTGGAAGCGGTTGCCGAAGTCGGCAATCCCACGGTTGTGGCGACCCTCACCATCGTGGTGGCGTTGCTGCCAATGATGTTCGTGAGCGGACTCATGGGTCCCTATATGAGCCCGATCCCGGCCATCGCATCAATGGCGATGCTGTTTTCCTTCTTCGTCGCAGTCACCATCACCCCTTGGCTTCTCTATCACATCGCGCGAGGCCGTTTCGAAGCTGAGAGGCCAGTTGGCGCGGCAACGCATGACGCACATGAAATTGGCGTCATGGGACGCTTCTATCTTAAAATCGCGCGGCCTCTGCTGACAGGCCGGCGCCGTTCCAAGGTCTTCCTGCTCGTTGTTACAGCGGCCACCATGGGCGTTTGCATCCTGTTCGCGACCAAGGATGTTACCGTCAAGCTTCTCCCCTTCGACAACAAGTCGGAGCTTCAAGTCGTGGTCGATATGCCGCAAGGAACGACCCTCGAAGACACCCAGCGTTTCCTGATGGCCGCATCCGACCGGCTCAAGGATTTGCCGGAACTGACGTCTATCCAGGCCTATGCCGGCACCGCCGCACCATTCAACTTTAATGGTCTAGTCCGGCATTCCTATCTCAGAAGCGGCCCCGAACAGGGCGATCTCCAGATCAATTTATTACCGAAAGGTGAGCGCAAGCGGGCAAGCCATGCCATTGCGCTCGACGTTCGGCAACGTCTGTCCGATCTGACGAAGCCTGTGGGTACCGTTGTCAAAGTCGTCGAAGTACCCCCTGGGCCGCCGGTTCTCGCGACGCTCCTTGCCGAAGTCTATGGGCCCGACGAGGNNTTCGTCGTCGATGTGGATGACACCTTCCACCAGCCGAGCGATCGGCTGCGCTTTTCGATCAACCAGGAAAATCTTGAATTTTACGGCGTCGATGAACAGGCCGTTTATGATACGATCGCTGCCATCATCGGCGGGGTGAAGGTCGGCTACTCGCAGCGCGGCTATGGCACAAAGCCGATCGAGATTGACGTCAAACTACCGAAGCGCGCCGAGTGGATGGGCGAGCGCATTCTCTCGACGCCTTTGCCCGCTGGAGGCACCACACGGCAGGGCAAGAATGTGGAGCTCGGTGACGTTGTCACCGTGAAACGAGAACCGGCCTCCCACAGCCTTTTCCGCCGCGACGGCCGCTTCGCCGAAATGGTGCAGGCGGAGGTAGCCGGGCGATTTGAGGCGCCCATTTACGGGATGTTCTCTGTCGAGGATCAAATCAAGAAAATGGATTGGGGCAAAGGCGGACCGCCTGACATTCACTATCACGGTCAACCACTTGATGAGTCGAAGCCATCGCTGCTGTGGGACGGCGAATGGGAAGTGACCTATGTCACTTTCCGCGACATGGGCGCTGCCTTCGCGGTCGCGATTCTCGGGATCTACCTGCTGGTCGTCGCCCAATT
>PLUZ01000409.1 GCA_003162995.1 Methylocapsa sp.
CACATTGTCGAGGTAAGGCAGCGCCTTGATGCGCGACAGCGGGGAATGCTCGTTGCGCCGCGTCACGGTTGCGATATGGAGCGAGACGGGCGTTTCGCGGGCGGGCGGCATCGGCGCCAGCGTCATGAATAGCGTGGGATGCGGCGTCTCGGGCGTGGCCAGGCCGCGTGGTCCTGGCCCTCGCGTCACGGTGAGACGCAGAACAGCCAAAGACGCTTCTTCCGAGGCAAGATATTGCGCGATTCCGGCACGCAGCTTGGCGCTATCGACCGCTTGCGCAAACCCAAGAATGCCAAGACCGGTTGCCAGCCGTGCGAGATGCGCTTCGAGATCGAAAACCCGGCCGTGACAAACCGCCATCGTCTCGAATACACCATCGCCGAGCAGAAGGCCGCGATCGGCGATCGCAACATGCGCGTCTTCAGGGGCGAGTAGCCGGCCATCCTGCCACACGCGCATCATTGGCGTCCGATGTGCCCGAGAAAGTTGCGAAGCATCCTGTGGCCATGTTCCGTGAGGATCGATTCGGGATGAAATTGCACGCCGAACGTCGGATGCAGGCGATGTTGCAGAGCCATGATCTCGCCCTCGCTCGACCAGGCGACCGCTGCGAGCGGGCTCGTTTGCGGGTCAAGCTCCACAATCAAAGAATGATAGCGCCCGACGGTCAGCGGATCGGGCAAACCCTCCAGAATGCCTGAGGCCTCATGGCGTACCAGGCTCGCCTCGCCGTGCATCGGGCGTGCCGCGCGGGTTACGCGGCCGCCGAACACTTGCCCGATACATTGATGGCCAAGGCAGATCCCGAGGATCGGTACGCGGCCGGAATACTCCGAGATAAGCCGCATCGAGACTCCGGCTTCATCTGGCGTGCAGGGGCCTGGCGAAATGACGATGGCCTCGGGTATCTCGCACGGCAGCGGCGCGTCGTTGCGCACCACTTCCGGCACGGCACCGAGTTCGCGGAGATAATTGGCGACCGTGTGCACGAAGGAATCATAATTGTCGATGACGAGAATCACTTCGCGAATTCCCTGGCGCCGAAGGCGTCGAAAATAGCCCGCGCCTTGTCCAGCGTTTCATCATATTCGGAGGCGGGATCGGAGGCCGTGGTGATCCCTCCTCCCGCCTGCACGACGCAGGAGCCGCCGCGAAACCCCGCGGTGCGGATGACGATATTGGTGTCCATCGTGCCATCGAATCCGATATAGCCGATCGCGCCGCAATAGGGGCCGCGTGCGTGGCCTTCCATCTCGGTGATGATTTCCATTGCGCGGACTTTTGGCGCGCCGGTGACGGAGCCGCCGGGGAAAGCCGCGGCCAGAACGTCGACGGCTCCTTGCCCATCTCGCAGACACCCAATGACGGACGAGACCAGATGATGGACCGAGGCGAAAGTCTCGAGACCGCAAAGCTGTGGCACTTGCACCGAGCCCGGCACGCATACTTTCGAAAGATCGTTGCGCAGAAGATCGACGATCATGACATTCTCGGCGCGATCCTTGCGGCTCTCGGTCAGCGCGAGCGCCTGAAACGCGTCGAGAACGGCATCGGCGAAACGGCGCCGCGTGCCCTTGATCGGCCGGGTTTCGACACGGTCGCCCTCGACTTTCAGAAATCTTTCGGGCGAAGCCGAGGCGATGGTGAAATCTTCATGCGCGAGATAGGCCGAAAATGGGGCCGGATTGAGCATGCGCAAACGGCGGTAGAAGCCGAAATGATCGAAGCCGTCTGGCACGGGGGCTTCGAACCGCTGCGCCACATTGGCTTGAAAAATATCGCCGGAGAGGATGCGCTCGATGACTTCGCGGACCATCCGCTCATAGCTTGCCCGCGTGAAATTGCTGGTCCAGCCGTCGAGCGAAATCGGCCCAGCCGGGGACGCAAGGGAGGCTTTCCGGAGTTTTGCCTCGAACCAGCGCCCGCGCTCGATCGCGCGCCGCTCCCGCGCCGGTTCGTCGATTTCGGGAAAGCCCGTTGAAAGGATGAAGGCGCGCCGTTGGATCACGTCGAAGGCGACGGTTACGTCGTAGATCCCCAGCGAAAGATCGGGGAAAGCGAGCGTGTTCACTGCGGGCTGTGGCAGGCGTTCCAGACTGCGGCCAAGCTCGTAGGAGAACAGCCCGGCGGCGCCTCCTTGAAAAGGCGGCAATCCGGGCAAGGATGCCGTTCGATAGGCCGCCAATTGGGATTTTAGGCGCGCGGCCCAATCTGCCCCCGCCACGCCAGCGACGATCCGCGCGAAAGGGTCCGCCGCGATAAAGCTGTAGCGGCCAAGCTTCCTATCCGCCATCGCGCTGTCGAGAAAGGTCAAGAAAGGCAGAGCGCGAAGCGCCTGCGCGGCCTCTGCGGGGTCACAAAAATCGATTTCGATGACATGCATCGCGCTGCCTTCGCGCCTCCATCGCGCCGGAATAGGAGCCGGCAGTTTGACTTACAGTTCGCGAGGCCCTGCCCGCAAATTGAGATGCCGCCACTTCAACAAAATATGGGGAACCGGCGCGCCCGCGCAACGCTCCCTCTCCTCGCCACGCAGACAAGGGTAAATGGTCTCACGGACGAACCGAACGGGAGGCCGCGCGCCGTCAAGGCAATCGCCGCGCAAGTTCTTCCCTAATGACCTTTCTTCGCGGGCTCTTGCGGTTTTGGTGCGGAGGGCTCCGGCGCGCCAGTCGCGGGCTGAGGCGCCGGTTTCGGGGGCGCTGGAGCCTTGGGCGGCTCCGCAGGGCGGGCGGCTGGCCGGCCTTTATAAGCAAACCAAGTGCCTTGCAGGCGCCGGGCGCGAGGAAAAATCGCCCGCGAGGACGACACGGCACCGGCGAAACCAGCAGTTTCGCGAATTGTCTTTTGATGCACCATGGACTCCACGCCGCGCTTTCCAGGAAACGTCCAAAATGGCGTAAGGGCATATTATTGCGCGTGCGTCAACGGTCATTGATGCGCCCGCCGCTCTAAACCGGCCTAAAATCCTAGGGTTCGAGGGACGCTGCCAAAAAAAATCAATCATCATCTTGCGCCCGTTGGTGGCATGACGTAGCCGTGGGCTTGCAACGGTGCTGGCGGCCTGCGCATAACAGCGCGCATTCGCGGGCTCCGCGGAAATAAACCGCGCCATGGCGGTTGGCGGAAGACGTTCGGGGCAGGAGGCTGGAGGAGACATGAGTGAGGCGCGGATAAACGGCAAGCCTGCTTCGCTTGCGGCGGCGGCCGAGCGCGCTGCGGCGATACTTTCGCTCGCGCGAATGCCCGTCGTTGCCGGCCTCGGCACCGATGTCGCGGGCGCCCGCGCTGCCATTTTGCTCGCCGAAAAGCTTCGCGGCGCCTATGATCATATGCATGCCGCGCGAATTTTCGCCGACCTCGACGTTATGCGCCAGGCCGGGCTGATGTTCACGACGCCGAACGAGGCGCGACTGCGCGCCGATGTCTTTCTCTTCATTGGCAAGGATTTGACCAAAATCTGGCCGGACTTGCTGGAACGCCTGTCGCCTGCTGAAATTCCGGCTTACGATCTTGCCCGCGAGCCGCGCAAGCTCTTGTGGATCGTGCCCGGACGCGGCGGTGGCAAGGTTGAAGGGCTCGCAGTCCAAACGCTCGACTCTTCGGATTTGCACACGGCGCTCGCAAGTTTGCGCGCGCGGGTCGCGGGCAAGGCGGTCTATGGAGCCAAAGGCACGCTGCGCAAACTCGACGAATTCGCGGACGTTCTTAAGAACGCGCGTTTTGGCGTTGCGGTCTGGGGGGGCGATGGGCTCGATAGCCTTTCGATTGAAATGCTGCACGGTCTCATCCTCGATCTCAACAAGACGACGCGTTTTTCCGGGCTGCCGCTTGGCGTTGGCGCCAATGCGGCCGGTGTCGTGCAGACATCGGGATGGATGACCGGTTTTCCGGTGCGGACCTCCTTCGGCCGTGGCTTTCCCGAACATGACACATGGCGGTTCGAGGCAACGCGCTTGATCGAGAGCGGTGAGGCCGATGCCGCTTTGTGGATCTCCGCCTATGACGGCGAGGCGCCACCGTGGAAGAAGAATATTCCGCTTGTTGCGCTCACTGCTCCGCAAACCGCTTTCGCGCGAGAGCCGCAGGTTTGCATCGAGGTCGGCTGCCCGGGCGTGGATCATGACGCCGCCGAATTTTCCCGCGAAACGGCGGCGATCGTTGGCCGCCTCGCCTCGCAGCCAAGCCATATACCTTCGGTTGCAACCATTGTCGGTGAAATCGAGAAATACCTCGGGGGAGACGCCTGAATGCTGATTCTTCTGAAAGGCGGCCGCATCGTCGATCCGGTGAACGGGCGCGATGAGATCGGCGATCTTTGGATCGAGAACGATCGCATCGTGGCGCCGCCGCCGGGCGGGGTGGCCGATGAAGTCCACGACGTCTCTGGCAAGATCGTCATGGCGGGGGCCATCGATATTCATTCCCATATCGCTGGCGGCAATGAGAATATCGCACGGTTGCTGCTTCCCGAATTGCACAGGGGCGAGGGGCCGCACCCGTTTTCCCTGCCGCTCGCGACCGCCAAATGGTCGACGTTCGAAACCGGCTGCCGCTATGCGGCCATGGGCTTCACCACGGTGATCGAACCGGCCGTTCCCCCGCATCAAGCGCTCCAGGCGCATCTCGAACTCTCGGATATTCCGATCATCGACAAGGGAACGCTGACAGTGCTCGGCAACGATGATTTCCTCTTGTCCTTGATACACGACGGCGAAGGACCGATGGCCGTGGCTGATTATGTCGGGTCCGCTCTCGCGGCGAGCAATGGGCTCGGCGTCAAATGCATCAATGCGGGGGGCGCGACCGCATTCAAATACAATGTGCGGTCCTTTAGTCTCGATGACGTCGTGCCTTTCTACGAACTCACCTCACGCAAAATCGTCGAGACTCTGCAGAGGGCGATAGCGGATCTCAAAGTCCCGCATCCGGTGCATCTGCACTGCAATAATCTCGGCATTCCAGGCAATGTCTCGACAGCGATCGCAACAATAGCGGCAGCCCAAGGAAAGCCTCTGCATCTCGCGCATCTTCAATTCTACGCCTATGGCGATGAAGGCGGGCATGGCTTTTCGTCCGGCGCCGCCGCCCTCGCCGCGGCGGTCAATGCCGCGCCGAATGTCACGGTCGATGTTGGCCAGGTCATGTTCCGGCAGACGGTGACCATCTCCTCCGACGTGCTGCGGCA
>PLUZ01000427.1 GCA_003162995.1 Methylocapsa sp.
AACAAACCGAGCCACCTCTATTCTACGCCTCATGATGGCGCATGCCGGAAAAGTTCTGACCCACCATTTCATAGTGCAGGAGATTTGGGGACGCGGCGCAAATGTGCAATATTAGCGTATCTATATCCGTGCCTTGCGCCAGAAGATCGAGGCGGACCCCGAGCGGCCTACCATTATCCTCACCGAAACCGGCGTCGGCTACCGTTTGCGCGAACCAGACTAGATCAGGTCAGCACCAACAGTCAATCTGATGCCACCTGTAGGCAAGGCCAATGGGGCGGAGCGAGGGAAACGCCGCAGCCCGCAAGATCAGAAGTGCTGAAAAGCCTGTTCGAGGCGGTCGAGGAAGGCGTCAGCGCGCTGCTCGGTCATGCGGTCCATGTCGTATAAGGTCAGCATCCGGAAACTTGCCTTGCGGCTGATAAGTGGCTTGATGCCGCGGGCAATTTGGCGGCGGACCGGGTCGCCCATGTACACTTGCGTGACCCACCAAGGTGCGCCGGTCGAACTCACCACCCAAAGCGCGTCGACGTGAGTGAGCCGCGGGATAAGTGGGCCACCGCCGGAAGCGTGGTCGAAGGCAACGCCAGGCACGAGCACACGATCGAAGAAGCCCTTCAGGATCGCCGGCACGTTAAACCACCATTGCGGAAAGACGAAAACGAGCTTCTCGGCCAGCCTGAGCCGGGCGACATAGCCAGTGACGGCCTTGCTATCATAGGGCGTCGTGAAATAGCCGCGACGCTCGGCGCTGGTGAGGCGCGGATCGAAGTCGTCAGCGTAGAGATCAATCATGTCGACCTCGATGCCGCGACACTCCAGAGTCGCCCGGACGCGTGCGGCGGCGGCCTTGGCGAAAGCGTTGTCGAGAGGATGGGCGACGACTAGAAGCACAGGCACGAAGGGACTCTCCCGTTTCACCCTTGCTCGTCGGAATGCGCTCAAAGGCGGCTTTTATTGTGGAGCTATTCTTAAGCCGACATCCATCCGATGACCAGATTTCGAGGCTGAGATTGCCGTTTTGGGCGAGCACTGGCGAGATTGAACCCATCGCCGTGATGCTCCGGCACATCAAAGCCGGTAACATTGGTGCGTAGCGCGCAGCATGTTCGGATTTGATATCCGACAGGAACACGGTACGGGACGACCGCGAGATTGTCGTAAGCGAGGCCGCCACCGTTCTCCGCATCTTTCAGGAGTTAGCCTCCGGCAACCAAGTCCCAAGAACATGTCGGCTGCCTTATTCGTCATATTCGAGCCGCGAATTTCTTCATCTCAAGTAAAATTATAAATTGTCCTTGTATTTTTTCTGTATCTGACCATATTAAACAAGTCGATACACGGTAAGATGACTTGGCTTTGCGCAGAAAAATCTAGCGCTAACCGAACAATATCCATGCCTGAGAATGCGATTTCGACGGCCAGCGGCTTCGCTGGCAAGCAAAATCTATGTTTGTGAAAGGGGTTCCATGACTACGGGAACCGTAAAGTGGTTTANNGTGGAGCGCTCAGGACTAGGCGACTTGCGCGAAGGCCAGAAGGTGGGCTTCGAGCTCGTCGCTGACCGGAAAAGCGGCAAGATGTCGGCCGAAAATCTCAAGGATCTGGGCTGACTGTGCTATCGGCGGCTCTGGATTTCCGGAGCGAGCCAATATCCTGCATCGCCTCATTCAAGCTGATCACGGATGTACTGGTGTCTTAGAACGTGGTGACGCGGCAGCATGATAATGCCCGGTGAGGCGCCTCGCGCCTTATGGCCCCGTACCTCATGAAGGTCGCGGGGCCTTTTATTTTCGTCGGCCGCGGCGACGACGTCTGTGTTGACCAAAGGGACGCTGGCCTCGGTCAGCATCGCAAAGAAGAAGAGCTGAGGCGCGGATTATGTCTGTCCGGACCACCGAGACAACGGTTACGTTCAAGCACCCATTCGCGTTGCCCTCTTTCGATGGTCCTCAGCCAGCGGGAACCTACCGGCTTGTAATGGATGAGGAGGAGATCCTCGGCCTTTCTTTCCTCGCTTTCCGCCGCACGGCAACAATGCTGCACATACCGGCCATCTCCATTTCCGGCCACCCCAATCAAGTCTTCCCCGTAAATTCCGCAGAACTCACGGCCGCCTTGGAGGCGGATGCGAGAGCTTAGCCTGACCTTGCAGAACTCAAAGGACATCGACCATACGTTATCTCGGCGGAATCTCAGGGCGTGGCGTGCTGAAGTGCAACAGCGAAGAATTCGCGCGAGCGGCCTGCGACTTTGACCGTTTCTTCAAGAAGGCGGTCGGCGTGACAAGCTGTGGTGAGATCCGGGCATCCGCTGTCGCCTTAAAAGAGGTCTTCGGCCGCAAAAGCGTTCAGCTCCTTACCGACGACGGCCGTCTCCTCGATCTCAGCTTTTCCGAAAAGGTGCTGCTTCCATCGAGCGAAAGCGCCCATGTGAATGTCACAGAAGAATTGCCGCCGGCTCGGCAAAATTAGGGCCATTGACCGCCTCCAGTGATGACCGCCCCGATGTCCGAGGCCGGGGTGATTCGATCTGAGCGGCGCCAACCAGGAGAAAATAGTGGCGATCGAACATGCCCGCATTCGGGCGGTGCGCAAACCCTGGGGCAGCATCGATCTCCGGCCCTGGAGCAACATGCGCAACGATGGCATCGCCGTCGGCGAACTCTGGTTTCAACGCCCCGCCATCAACGCGCCTGATCCGGCCCTGCTCCTCAAGTTGCTGTTCACGACGGAGCCGCTGTCCATCCAAGTTCATCCGGATGACGCCTTCGCACAATCGATCGGTTTGGAGCATGGCAAGACCGAGGCCTGGTACATCCTCTCGGCGACGCCCGGCGCCAAAATTGCCATCGGGCTGAAGCGGCGGCTCACGACAGCGCAATTGCGGGCCTCGATCGGGGATGGCTCGATTTCAGATCTCGTTCAATGGCGCCGCGTCTTGAAAGACGACGTTATTTTCGTCCCAGCCGGCACGATCCACGCCATCGGTCCAGGACTCGTGATAGCGGAAATCCAGCAGAGAAGCGACGCGACGTTCCGCCTTTTCGACCATGGGCGACAGCGGGAGCTTCAAGTGGACAACGCCGTGGCGGCTGCGGACGCGGGTCCACCTCAACCCCAATCCGTTCCGAGGCGACTGACCGATGCCAGAACCTTGCTCGTCGACAGCCCGCAATTCGTTTGGGAGCGGATCGATCTCCCGCCGAAATCGAACTGGGAGCTCGATGCCGAGCACGAAACCTGGGTCCTTGTCCTCGAGGGATGCGCCCGAATCGGGCTGACCAACGCGTTTGTCGGCGAAGCCATCTTCCTGGAAGCAGACGGCGCCAGCATCGAGGTTGGACCTGAAGGCATGAAGTGTCTGATCGCCTATTTAGGCCCTAAGCCGAGATCGAACCTGTTACAGAATCTTGATGGGTGGAGCGCCGGTTCCCCGCTTCGCGATCAGCCATCAACCCCATCTCATCACCGGGCAATAGCGGGTTCGCCGGTCCGCTCCATGGAGGCGCGATCATGACCCATCTAAGCCGTCTAGCGTTCATCGGGAATTCGCTCCCGCGCCGTTGTGGTATCGCCACCTTCACGACCAATCTGCAGCAAGCGATCTCAACGTCAGGTGCGGACGTGGAGACCGCAATCGTGGCGATGACCGACCATGGTCACGCCTACGACTATCCGTCCGTCGTTCGCCTTCAGGTGAATGATGACAGAATAAAAGATTACGCGCACGCCGCCGACGTCCTGAACGCCGGCCAATTCGAAGCTGTTTCCCTTCAGCATGAATTCGGCATTTTCGGTGGTGAAGCCGGCGTCCATATCATGGCGCTGCTCTCGCGGCTGAACATGCCGATCGTCACGACACTTCATACGGTTCTTTCCGAGCCGACACCGGCGCAACACAGCGTCTTGGATCGGATCGTCGAGGCGTCGTCGAAGGTCGTCGTCATGGCTGAAAAAGGGCGGGAGCTGCTGCGCACCGTATACCGGGCGCCGGCGGAAAAGATCGAGGTCATCCCACATGGGATTCCCGACTTCCCATTCGTCGAGCCCGACCGAGCGAAGGCCAAGTTCGGCTTCAGCGGCCGAGCCGTCATATTGACGTTCGGCCTTCTCTCTCCCAACAAGGGCATCGAAGTCATGATCGACGCGATGCCTTCCATCCTGAAACGCCGCGCCGACGCCATGTATGTCGTTCTCGGCGCCACCCATCCCAATCTCGTTCGGACTCATGGCGAAGCCTACCGCGAAAGTCTCGTGGCGCGCGCGCGAGAACTCGGAGTCGAAGATCATGTCGCTTTCCTAGATCAATTTGTCGACCACGCGACGCTGCTCGACTTCATTTCTATGTGCGACGTCTATGTCACCCCCTATCTCAATGAGTCGCAGATGACGTCGGGGACCTTGGCCTACAGCTTTGGGCTGGGAAAGGCGGTCGTTTCGACGCCCTATTGGCATGCGCGGGAACTGCTGGGCGATGGGCGCGGCATTCTGGTTCCATTTGGCGACGCCGCAGCTATTGGCAGCGAGATTGCGGATTTGCTAACCGACGATGCGCGGCGGCAAGCGATGCGCGAGCGCGCATATGCGAGCAGCCGATCGATGACATGGGAGCGATCCGCGGAGCGTTACCTGNNGTCATCTTCTCTCCATGTGCGACGACACCGGGCTTTTCCAGCATGCGGTCCATTCGGTGCCTGATCGCTCACACGGCTATTGCGTCGACGATAACGCCCGTGCGCTGCTATTGGCTTGTGCGCTCAATAATCCGGGTGAGCAGCGTTTGTCTGAAACATTGACGGCGCGACTGGCCGCTTTTGTCCAACATGCGTGGAATCCCGATAAGAGGCGGTTTCGCAACTTCATGAGCTTCGACCGACGCTGGCTTGAAGACAGCGGCTCGGAGGATAGCCACGGGAGGACGCTGTGGGCCTTGGGCGAGTGTGCGCACAGCGACGCTAGTCCGTCGCGGCGGCGGTGGGCGGCCGGCTTGTTTGCCGAAGCGCTACCGACCGTGGAGAGCTTTCGCTCGCCACGCGCGTGGGCATTTACACTGCTTGGGTTGGACGCCTATTGTGCCGCAGTTCCAAAGGACTCTCTTGCCGAGTGTGTCCGAACTCTCCTTGCCGACAGGTTGATTGCCATCTTGTCGCTGGTTGAGACGAAGGATTGGGTGTGGTTCGAGGACGGGCTTGCTTACGACAACGCGCGTTTGCCTCAAGCCCTGATCATTACGGGGATTTCTACCGGAGCATCCGCCTATGTCGAGGCCGGCCTGAGGTCCTTGCGTTGGCTCATGACGGTACAGACGACGCAGGAGGGCTATTTCAGGCCTATTGGCACGGAGAGCTTCGGCGACAAGCGGACGCCGCCACGGGCGTTCGATCAGCAGCCGTTAGAGGCCGCGGCGACGATCTCAGCCTGCCTTGCGGCTTTGCGCGTGAATGGCAATGCCGAATGGCGGGCCGATGCGGCGCGCGCCTTCGCCTGGTTTCTTGGCGGCAATGATCTGTCGTTGCCGCTGGTCGATCTGGAGACGGGAAGCTGTCGCGACGGGCTGCATCCCGACCGCCCGAACGAGAACAGAGGCGCCGAGTCCGTCCTGTCCTATCTTCTCGGCCTCGCGGAGATTCGTCAGCTTGCTCTCATAAGTGGCGATCGCGCGAAGCTCCCGCGGCTTCGGGCCTTACGCGCTTGAACTTCCTAAAATCCCACTCAAACAAGCCGAGGCCGCGTTGTCACATGTTTCTTTGTTGAACCGGCAGGCTCTCTATCTGCGCCCCGATCCGGCGAGGGTGGTCGTGCGCCCGTTCAGGCCGGCGACCGAGCCGCGGGATCTCAACCCCATCGACAAGACGCGGGCGAACCATATCGTTGACCGGGTCCTAGCGCTTGACCCCGAGACGGCGGCCAGCCAACTGGCCGATGTCCTCGAGAATTTTGAAGGCCGCCACCGCAACCTGCTGGAGATCTTCGAGGCACGTGCCGATGAAATGGAAGACGCCTTTGCTTCTCATGCCGTTTTCACCAAGAGACAGCGCCAGCTGGTCGGAGCCTATTTTCTGCACGAATATTCCTTCGAAGCGTCGGCATTGTTCAATCCGAGCATTGTCTCCCATCCTGATCAGTCTGGTGCGCCGGAAGGCGGGCGGCGCTTCATCTTGAGTCTTCGCGCGGTCGGGGAAGGGCATGTTTCCTCCCTGACGTTTCGATCGGGATGCATCGCGGCCGATGGTCGTGTGACCGTCGATCCGACAGCCCGTCTTGCTTCAGTTCCCAGAGTGCGCAATCGGATATCAGGCCCGGATGGGGACGATGTCGAGGTAATCTTCAATCCGGACGAGCACATCAGCGAGCGGGTGATCTTTCCCATCACAGAATCGCAGTCGAATGGCATCGAGGACGCCCGCTTCGTGGAATTCGACGAAGGCGGGCGAAGGACGTTCTACGCGACATATACCGCCTACAGCGGCAAGGCGATAAGATCCGAGTTAATCGAGACCACCGACTTTATATCATTCCGTATGTCGCCCCTGAGGGGATCCGCCACGCGGAACAAGGGCATGGCATTGTTTCCCAGAAGGATCGACGGCAAGTACGCCATGATCGGCCGGAATGACAATGAGAATCTCTACCTAATCTACTCGGACGATCTCTACTCATGGAACGGCGGCCAAGTTATTTTGAAGCCACAGTTCCCATGGGAATTTGTGCAAATCGGCAATTGCGGGCCGCCAATTGAGCTTGACAACGGCTGGCTGCTCTTGACCCACGGCGTAGGGGCGGTGAGAAAATATTCAATCGGAGCAGTTCTCCTCGACAAGGAGGATCCCTCCAAGGTTCTCGCACGGTCGCGCGAGCCGCTGGTCCGGCCCGACATGTCTGAGCGCGAAGGGTATGTCCCCAACGTCGTCTACACATGTGGCGCCATGCGACATAATGATCAGATCATCTTGCCATATGCGGTCTCTGACACCTTCTCCAATTTTGCAACAATCAAGATTGCCGCACTGATGCAGGCAATGGAAAGCTGAAAATTCTTCTTTTGTGTCATTTTCTTATTCCCTGTATTGGAGTCTTTAGTACGCGGCGACGGGCCAGATGATCACGCTCGATCACGGTGCCGCTGAATAATGCGAACATTGCGCGGCGCCGATCGAAGACCAGCGCCGGAAGAGTGCCAGCGATCGATCACTCGGGCGCATTCTCCCGACACGAATTCTTGCCGATTACATCATCATTATGTTTGGATTTGATTTCCGGCCGGAACACCGGCCGGGAAAAATCACTTGCGCCGCAACGCCTCACTCAGCGCGGCGCCGAGCGCACCCTCAGGCATGGACTTTGGCTGACGTGGGGTTTGCTGGCGCTTGTGCTTCTCGTTGGCGTTGCTCGCGGCAACTTCATTCGAAGCGATTGTCGCGCGATGTGGCGTCGCCTCGTCCTTGCGCATGGAAAGAGCGATCCGCTTGCGCTTCAGGTCTACCTCCACCACGCGGACTTTCACAACATCGCCTGCCTTCACTAAGGTGCTCGGATCCTTTACGAAACGGTCGGCCAGTTGCGACACATGAACGAGCCCGTCTTGATGCACACCGATATCGACGAAAGCACCGAAGTTCGCGACATTTGTGACCGTGCCTTCGAGTGTCATGCCGGGTTTCAGGTCCTTGACGTCATGGATCCCTTCGGCGAACGTCGCGGTTTTGAATTGAGGGCGAGGATCGCGGCCGGGCTTTTCGAGCTCGAGCAAGATATCGCGTACGGTCGGCAAGCCGAAGCGCTCGTCGACAAATTGGGATGGATCAAGCGATTTCAAAGTCGCCACGTCGCCCATGAGAGAACGGACATCGCGGCGACAGGCCGCCACGATTTTCCGAGCGAGCCCATAGGCCTCGGGATGCACCGCCGAAGCGTCGAGTGGCTCTGATCCGTTCGGGATCCGCAAGAATCCGGCGCAAAGCTCAAACGCGCGGGCGCCGAGACGGGCGACGCCCAGAATGTCACGCCGGCAATTGAAAGCCCCCTTTTGATCCCGGTGGACGATAATTGCGCCGGCGAGCGAGGCGCTGAGCCCGGACACGCGCGAAAGCAGCGAGGCCGAGGCCGTGTTGAGATCGACGCCGACCGCATTCACCGCATCCTCGACGACAGCGTCGAGGGCGCGGGCGAGCCGGGTCTGATTGACGTCATGTTGATATTGTCCGACGCCGATCGCCTTGGGGTCGATCTTCACGAGCTCGGCAAGCGGGTCCTGCAGGCGCCGTGCGATCGACACGGCGCCGCGCAAGGACACATCGAGATCGGGCATTTCAGCTGCGGCCCTGGCCGATGCCGAATAGACCGAGGCGCCGGCTTCGCTCACGACAACTTTGATCGGTTTGGGAGCGGGCAGGGCGGCGATCACCTCCGCCACCAGGCGGTCTGTCTCTCGGCTCGCCGTCCCATTGCCAATCGCGATCAATTCGACACGGTGCTTTTGGATGAGCCGGTTAAGTTCCGCCATCGTCCCCGCGACATCGTTGCGGGGCTGGAATGGATAGACGGTTGCCGTCTCCAAAAGCTTTCCGGTTCCATCGACCACCGCGACTTTCACGCCGGTCCGGATGCCTGGATCGAGACCCATGGTTGGCCGCGCCCCAGCCGGCGCGGCAAGCAACAAATCCTTAAGATTGCGTGCGAAGACATGGATGGCCTCAGCCTCGGCACGCTCGCGAAGATCACTCATGAGATCGAGTGTGAGATGAAGCGATAACTTTGTCCGCCAGGCGAAGCGAGCGACGTCAAGCAGAAACGCGTCGGCGGCTCCCCCTAGCAACGCGATGCCGTAATGTTGTGTGATCATCTGCTCGACCGGCTTCACCGCCGAGGTGTTTTCCGCATCGACTTCGATATCAAGCGAGAGAATGTCTTCGTTGCGGCCGCGGAGCATGGCGAGGGCGCGATGGCTCGGTGTGTTGGCAAAGCGCTCGCGATGGTCGAAATAGTCCGAGAACTTCGCGCCTGCCTCCGCTTTTCCGTCTATGACCCGGGAGCACAGCATGGCATGAGTTTTGACGTAATTTCTGAGCTGCCCGACAAGGTCGGCGTTCTCGGCGAAGGCTTCGGTGAGAATATCCCGAGCGCCGTCGAGCGCCGTCTTTATGTCGGGGACCGACTCGGAGAAATAGGCCTTTGCCAATTCGGCAGGAGTTGCAGCGCGATCGGCGAGGATTGCGTCTGCCAAGGGTCCAAGTCCGCGTTCACGGGCGATCTCGGCGCGGGTCCGGCGTTTCGGCCGAAACGGCAGATAAATATCCTCGAGCTCGGTCTTTGTGACGGCGAGCGCGATCTTCGCTTCAAGGTCCCCGGTCAGTTTGCCTTGGCTGCGAATCCCATCGAGAATGGCCGTGCGCCTCGCTTCGAGCTCCCGCAAATAGGCAAGACGCTCCTCCAGCTGGCGGAGCTGGGTGTCGTCAAGGCCGCCGGTCGCCTCCTTACGGTAGCGCGCAACAAAGGGAACCGTGGCGCCTTCATCGAAGAGATCGACTGCGACCTTCACTTGTTCGGGACGCGCCCGGATTTCGGAGGCGATGGTTCGAAGAATGCGGTCGGTGGCAGCGGTCATTCTTATTACATACCTCTCGAATTGGGGCCGCTAGAATAGGCAACGACAGCGCCGATACCAAGAAGGGGCGCTGGCGTTGGCACGTTCGCCTATTCTTGGCCAATGTAACAATGCCAAATCAACCCATGAGCATCGAGTAGCTAAGGGTCACTCTCGCAACTCAGTCAGGAGCGAAGATATGTTGCGGTAGAGCAGTTTCTGCGCGTCCTCGACTTCTGGGTCGAGTTTTGCGAGCTTGGCGCCGACCACTACGCCGAAGTGATCGAAGCGGCGCTGGACAATTTGTTCAGCCCGCTCGAAATACCATTTGCCTTTGTCTATGGCGATGACCCTCGCAAACAAGCCTTCGCCACCGACAGGGTGGAGGCCCGCCGTAAACGGGTAGCGCTGGGAGATCGAGCTTACGGCTCCGTCGTTCTCCCGCCAAGCATCGATCGTCAGATTGCCAGCGTCCCAGCCCGGTATCGGCGGCTGGTCGAAGGCAACCGCGACGCCCTGGTACAACGCTGGGCCGAGCAATATGAGATTGATCGATGAATCCGGATAATATTGCTTCGGGGCAAAAGGCAATCGTGAAATCCATGTGGGGCTGGTCTTGGACGTGACGATGGACAGGTAATATGTATCGGTATTGGTCGAAAAGAGTTGATTGGCCTTGTAGCATCCTTGCAAAGTGAGATCGAAAGCAAGATTGTCCTCGCCATCCAAGAAAGCGCCGTTGTCGAAGTCCCGCATCAAATCGTCATTCGTCGGATATGTCTTTCGGGTCCATTGGTCCAGGAACAGATCATAATTCTCGTTAGCGTCGATATTGGCCTTTCTGACGAAAGAGAGCGCGAATCCGATCAAGGAGTTTGGCGTGCCAACGAGCTTCCCACTCCGCTTGTCGCAAGCGAACTGATAAGCTAGCGTCGAGCCGTTCAAGACGCCTGCGACGGAAACGATTGCCTTGATCCAATTGGCGTTCGTGTCCAAGCCCCAGAAGTCCTGCGCCAGCAGTCGTTGCAATTGCAGGCAGGTCTGTGCACCGGCGCTATGGCCGACCAGAATGATTGGATTCTCTTCCGACCAATCGGAAACAAAACCCCTTCGCGCATAGTCGCGAAACCATCGGGCATGGCCTGCCGCTAAGCTGTGCGCCTCGCCGTAATCGACCCGGGTTCCTTTGATTTGCGCGAACAACTCGCAGGCACGGTCATGAAACGAGCTGATCGGGCCGCATTTCGCTTCATACGTCGCGAAGGCTGCGGAAAATTGTGCAAGGGCATCGCCCCAATAGGGGAGCCCTCCGAGCTCTCCGGGACCCCATCCGAACAATCCATGAACGAAAACGATGTGATTTGATTTCAGCGGCGACTCCCGACCCGATTGGTCTCAATAATGCGCGGTGGACTGAAAACAACATTTACAGACAATTGGGGTCTAGGTCGAACGGAGTTAAACGCGCGCATTCACATCATCGATGAACGTACTGGGACGCGTAACCATACGGCATTGATCACAAACAGGCGGCACGTCGAGCACAGATCTGATCCGCAAAACGTTTTCGGACTTATAAGTCGAGATGCGTCGATCAGTAGCGCTAGTCGAGCGGGCGCTCCCATTCGAGAAACTGGATTTGATCGAATGTCCGGCGCGGTTCGCCGAGGAACAGCACGAGCCGCAGGCCATCGGTCACATATGGGTCGCCGGTTAGATTCACGCGCGGATTGGGCATGGATGATTCACCCGCGCCGCGAACAAAGCCGAAGCGCGAAACGGCACCGGTCATAATCATGTCCTGAAGCAGATAGAAGCGATCCTGATCNNAGCCACAATCGTAAGTGATTGCGCAAGCTTATTGTGTTTCGTGCTTTCTGAAGCGAGACGTCTTGCGAACGCCCGAAGGCCTGAAGCGGACTAACCGGCGCGTTCAGATATTCGCTGCCAAACAGAAAGGCGCGTATTGTCCGGTAAATGCTGTGGAGATCGAACGGCTCGTCTAGCCTCCAGCCGCGCGCGACGAAAGGAAATATCACGTCGATGCCGCGGCCCACAATGACGAGATTGAACGGATCGCCGCTCCTGTGGCCGGATTTGTCGGTCGTGCAACACGGCAGCTCTTCCAATCTTTCGCGCAGCTTCGCGAGATCGACGGCTTCGACCATGTTCGCCGGATAAAGCTTGCTGAAATCGACCTTTTGCACCGCATAGGAGATACCGTCGACCGGCAGGACGAACTTGAAAACGAACTCCTGGCTGCCTGTCTCAAAACCGACCTGAAGAAACTTCAAACCACCTTCGCGATGCGTGAAGACGAACCCAGCGACCGTTCGCCCTTGCGGAATAACTTCCGGCATGGCGGCGCGCACCAAATTTGCCGCGATCACCGCATTGGACTCTCCTCCCCACCATGAGTGAAGGAGCTGCTCGACTTCGGGCGGAGAAAAGTAACTCGGATCGGTGATGATCGGTAGAAAACGTAAGCGCGAGTCGCCGCCGTTTTCGACGCTCAGCCAGATGGCCTGTATGCCTTCGTCGGCCAAGGAGGCGCCGAAATAACGTCGACTTTCGTCATCGGTCAGCACCGAAGCGTGAACGGTCACGTCGCCTTGCAGCCGACTCTCCGCGCGGGAGGCGAAGGCCTTCTCGCCAGATGAATCCGGGACTGCCCTATCACAGCCACACTGCGCGAACGCCACGAGTGTCAAAAATGACGCCGCAACGAACGAGCGCCAGCGCGATCTTTTCAATTCGGACCGGGCTTGCGAAGTCATAGACGGCATCGAAACGCTCCTTCCATTCAATCGATGTCGATGTCGTTCCCGAGCGCAAACGACAGCATTGTCGCAACGGCCAGAATTGGCGATTTTCGAGTCGATCTGGTTCGGCGATGAGCCTTGTCACTTTGTCGGTGGGCTTGCCGTCTATCACCTGGCGAAGAGAACTTTCAGATTGCGTGAATTCCTGATCGTCTCGTGCATCGACGAGAACATAAGATACAAGATTTCATAAGCGCCGGATCAACGCAAAGATTTCTCTTCATTTATGCCGCTGTCCACAACACCTTCAACGTCCACGTCATCTCACCTCGGCAAGAACGCACGGAGTCTTTAGAGCACGATCCCAAATAGTTGCAGACTTTTTGGACAAGATCATGNNTCTTGAAGCGATCATGGTCTGGGGCATCGGCACTGCAAACGTAGCGCGAAATCGTCGCCACGGCGTCAGGCTGCCCGGCGCATTCTCCCGGCACCAATCCGCGGCGGACGACATCATCACTATGTGCGGATCTGATTTCCGACAAGGACAGATGGTCTCAAGGCTGGAAACTGTCGCTGGCGGAATCGACAAGACCACGGTTCGTGATCACGACCCAGCCGGCGCCTCGTCTTTCGATCGATTTCACCGTGCCAGCACCAGGAATAATATCTCCCGGCACAACCTCGATCGAACCACGCGGACTCTCGANNATGGCGTCGCCGCGCCCGCCGGCATTTCTTTGGCCATGCGCGTATTCAAGCGGCGGCTTTGCTGGCGCAGCGGCAATTTGCCCCTGTTTCTGGGCGGCTGCCCCTCCCGGTGCAGAGGCGGCACCAAGTGATGCAGTCGTTGATGGCGCCGCGATCTGGTGCTCAATACGATCGAGCCGCGCGATAATTTGAGAAAGTATCGCTGCGGGTTCGCCCTGCATTTGCTCGATCTTTCCTGCAAGGTCGGCGATCGAGGCGCCGGTTTCGGTCTTCACCGCATCAAGACGCGTCTTGAGGTCTTCGAGCGCGGTGGCATCCTTCTCAGACTGGCTCTGCGCGGCGCGCAAAGTCTCGACATTGTCTTTGAGAGCCTGAATGTCCTCGGCCATTTTTTGTGCCGTGCGAAGCATCTCTGTACGCTCCGCGCGCTCTTGCGGTGCGACAGTCTTCGCGGCCGGCGACTGACCGCCGGAAAAATACGACCCCGCCACCCATGCAAAACCAAGAATACAAGCTGCCACGGCCACGTACGAACCATAAGCGAAACGCCGTCCGGACTTCGGGGGCACCCTTGGCGGAGCAGTGTCAAAGCGATCCATTATATCCGGTCGAATTTGCTCTGCTCCGTGCGGTTTCGTTTCCTCGATGGAAGCGGAGGGCAGCTGGATGGCCTGGTCGAGGCAAATCAAGGCCGAAGCAGGAATTGCTGATGGGATAGTTCCGCCTGGTGTGAGCAGGACGATGATTTTTGGTATTGCATCGCCCAAAATCGTTCTGGCGAAGCTTTGGCTTATACCTACTTTATTGGCAATCTCGCTAATGGCGTCGCAGCCCAGCGTCTGCTCAACCTCATCTCCGGAAAGAGGCACGGGGTCAGGACCGTCTAGCCAGGAAGCAACCTCGACGGCGAACCCGGCGGCCTTGAATCTATTCAGGAAACCATCAATACCGCCCGGCTGTCCAGAGATCAGGTCGAGTATCTCTCGAACAAGCAGGCTGGCCTTGGGCCCGAGACAGAATCGCGAGCCGATATCTTCAATGAGTTTGTCAAAGGTCGCCATCTTACCTCATCTCCGTCTCGACTATTGTTGGCTGGCCACGCGCCTGTTGCCAGTGGACTCCGATTTTGTTCAGGAACACGTGCCGGAACACGAATGAGGTACAGTACGATTTTGTCGACATCATATCCCTGGAGTCCGATGTCATCATAAAAACGGTCGGCGATAACAAGCAGTAAATTATCTGTTGGATGCTAACCACGGCGGCGGCGGCGGGGGAGAATGTGGTGGAATGATGAAGGCGGCGCCCACCAGTGCCATTGAGAGCCGCCAAATAGACCTGATTTTGACGCAATCCCACGCATTCAGCGAGCGGACACAGCTATGAGGGTTTGTAAGGTTTTCCGTCCCAATCGGACAAAAGACCAAGCCGGCCGGATCTAGGCCTGCCTGGTCATATTGTTGCGCACCAGGGTGGTTAAACCGCAAAAGAGCTTCCAGCCTCCATTACTGCGACCGGGGCAAATGCGATTTGTCACCCAAAATGTCTCATTATTGAAGAGTTTTTTTATCTCGATCAGCCTCGCTTTTTGCTTGGAAATTTTGAACGTTTCCTGAAAGACACACAGACACGCTTCGATCTTGCCGTCGCAAGCGGCGTTCTCTATCATCTTATGGATCCTTTATTATCGCTGCTCGACATGATGCGTGTCACCGGCCATATTTTTGTGTGGAGTCATTTTTTTAATGATGCTGTCATGCCGGTCAATGATGCGCGTCGAAGCCTTTTCACTCACGAAACAATCGAGCGCGAGCAAAACGGATCTCATCTCACCAATCACGTCCCTAGTTCGCCGGCATTTTGTTCTAAGCCAAGCTTATGCCACTGTTCAAAGTTGCACCACCTCCGCTGGATTTATGATGACGCGGCATGGGGTGCTCGCGATACTCAAGAGGCCTTGGCATGACTTTGGTAATCGAGCCATTTGAACTTCAAGGCGTCTTTCTTTGCCGGCCAAAAAAGTTTGCAGATACGCGCGGCTATTTCATGGAGACCTATAATCATCGGGCCTATGCGGAAGCGGGTATCGCCTGTGTCTTCGTGCAGGACAACCAATCCCTTTCAGTGCGGCGCGGCACGATTAGAGGGCTGCATTTTCAAATCCCCCCGGAGCCGCAGAGCAAGCTGGTCAGGGTCCTACACGGGTCGATTTTCGATGTCGCCGTCGATCTGCGCCGCGGCAGCGCTACCTATGGGCGTTATTGCGCCGCGACCTTGACAGCAGATGGCGGTGAACAACTCTTCGTGCCGGTAGGCTTCGCACATGGTTTCTTATCGCTAGAACCAGATACCGTGGTCACCTATAAAACGGATGGGTTCTATGCGCCGGCTTGCGATGCGGGAATTCTCTGGAACGATCCAGACCTCGGCATTGCGTGGCCGCTTGATCCCGCCGATGTGATCGTCTCAGACAAGGATGCCAAACTCCCTGGCTTCAGGACATTTGCTTCCCCATTCGCATGTTGAGGGCTTTGTGACGACCAAACGATTTCTTGTGACCGGCGGTGCCGGTTTCATCGGCTCCGCGGCGTGCGTCACCTCATCCAAGACACCGGGCACGAGGTCTGCGTCCTCGACAAGCTCACTATGCGGGCAAGTCCAGGACGCGTACCGAACTTAAGCGTAGAGCGTGACTTATTCACGGCTTCCATCTTAGTCCGGGCCTACGTGGTGGCAGAAGGCGCAAGGTGTGCAAGCCGATCATACGTTCCTTGTCCGTGGGAATTGCGATGACGGCGATAGGGGCGCCGACTGCCTCGATCCTTGTTGCATAGCGGCCGTTTGTATCATTGTCGAGGGACAGGCCTGCCACTTGAGATGACCCGCGACCCGCTCGCGAAATTTCGCCTCCTTTGCGCCAATACCTGCCGATGCTCCCCGAGCGGGAACCGCCGAAGCCGCCCAATCACGGCATTTTCGATTTCAATTTTATTGTCTCGCCGTCAACAACGAATGAACCAAACCCCTGATGATGAATCGTCTTCGGATTTTTCTTCGCGGGATCGATCCAGCCCTTGAGCACTTCCAATACGAAAAGGTTATACCGGTTCACAAGACGGGTATCGACTACCTTGCACTCGAGATTGGCGAAACATTCGGCCACCAGAGGCGGTCCCGCGCGCTCTGTCTTCATGGGCGTCAGATGGAACGCTTCGAATTTATCGACGTCGCGGCCCGAGCAGTTGCCAATTTCGACGACTACCGGCGCTAATTCCACTGCTGGTATTGCAATCACACATTCCTTCGTCGCGCGCAGCGCTCCAAAGCTGTGGTCGCGGTTGCTGACGACGCAAGCAACCAGCGGCGGCTCGAAGTCGACCATCATGTGCCAGGACATCGTCATGACGTTGGCGCGACCCTTATGCGCCGTGGTGAGCAAGACGACCGGACCCGGTTCGAGCAATTGATAGACCTTGGACAGAGGCAAATCTTTCATCATTGTCGCGCTCATCTGGGGTCCTCCCAATCAGGCACAGTGTGCGAGTTTCTCGTCAGCGCGCAAGCCTTTGCGGTAGGTCGAGTAAATGATGACGGGGATGTCGAGTCTTTCCAGGTGTTTTTCGATGAGGGGCCTTACGTTGGCCCAAGCCAACATGCCTGTAGAACCGTGCGCTTCTACAGGAGATCTTTCAGCAATTGTGGTAGCCTGGACCTCGTTACAAGGCGACATTGTTCGCCGATGCTGCGCTTTGATGACGCAGGGGCGCAGAAACCGGTACGCCAATGGTTATACTGGTGATGCAATAATAGGCTGGGGCTGCGACGAGGTGCTCTTGTCGGGCAGGCCGCTCCCGATCTCGCCGGGTCGCCCATTGCCGCTATACGCTGCGTCCGCTAAATCCTGCGAAAGGGATGCGCATGCACTTTGATCACGTCCAGTATTTACCAATAGCCCCGCCGCTCTTCGCTTTGCTCGCGGGCGCCCTCGTTCTCTTGTTGATCCTCGTTCAGATTCGGGTGTTGCGTTACGCATACATGCAGCTCGGAGTGAGTTCAGGCACGGCCTTCTTCCTGCTCTTCGCCTCGCTCCTCGGCAGCTACGTCAACATACCCATCGCCGTGCTCGGCGAGGAAGTCATGGTGACCGAGCGCGAGGTGACCTTTTTCGGCATGCATTATATCGTGCCGGCGCTGGTCGGACCGCCCGAGGTCATCCTCGCGGTGAATGTCGGCGGCGCGGTTATTCCGACTTTGCTCTCGATCTATCTCTTGTCGAAGAACCGGCTTTGTGGACGCGGCCTGATCGCGATTTTTTGCGTCGCCGCGATCTGCCATGCCCTTGCCCAGCCGATCCGAGGGGTCGGAATCGGATTGCCAATCTTCGTGGCGCCCTTGGCCGCAGCCTTCGTCGCTGCAGTCGTCTCCTGGCGCAACGCAGCGCCGCTGGCCTACGCCGGTGGTTGCCTTGGCGTATTGATCGGCGCCGACCTCCTCAATTTGGACAGACTCCGGGGACTCGGGGCGCCCGTCCTCTCGATTGGCGGCGCCGGCACTTTCGACGGCATTTTCGTCACTGGCGTAGTGGCGGTGCTGCTGGCGGGCGTCGCCGGCGGCAAAGGGCGGCGCGACGAGAGGTTCGAAAGGCCATGGCGACGATGACGCGCCGGTCGGGCCGCGAAGCGATTGGCGTTGTCCGAATCCTATCCCAATTTCATTTGCTGGCGAAACGCACCAAGAGATCTAAGAGTCGGTCCGAAAA
>PLUZ01000144.1 GCA_003162995.1 Methylocapsa sp.
CAAGATTGCCAAGACGCCTGACAACGAGGCGGCGTTGACTGCCGACATTGTCGAACTCGCGACCCGCTACGGCCGCTAAGGCTATCGCCAGATCACGGCGCTGCTGCGGGAAGCCGGCTGGGTCGTCAACTTCAAACGCGTCGAGCGGATCTGCGGCGGGAGGGGCTGAGGGTTCCATATAAGCAGCCGAAGAGAGGACGACTCTGGCTCAATAACGGATCGTGCATCAGGTTGCGGCCAGAGTATCCAAACCATGTTTGGTCTTACGACTTCGTCGAAGATCGCACTCACAATGGGCGGAAATATCGCATGCTGAACATCATCGACGAGTTCACGCGGGAATGCTTGAATCCGCATGAACCGGAAACTCAACTGTGAAATTGCATGGAATAAGAGCTCTGACGCAATCTTGGTGCAACTGTGGATCAGCATGCGCCGATAAGGCGCGCTTCGAGCAGATCAAGTTTCGCTCGTCCATACATTTGCCGCTTCACGAGTTTTAGCTTTGTGATCTGGCCTTCGGTTTGACCGTTGGACCAAGTGGAGTTGATCGCGGCGCGAACGGCGGCGCTGTCCTTCGCTACGCCATTGGCGAAAGACGTAACAAGACCAGATCGTGCCTGTTCAATCCAGGCGTCGAGTTCCGCCTCGGCCTTTTTGCGGATCATTGTGTGGAAAGTTGCGATGACGGCTCGTGCTTCAATGAGCAGCGGGACGCTGTTTTCTATCGCCGCAATCGTCACGCTCCGACTTCGAAAGCGTGTCGCGGCCCGTCGTCATCAGCCGCGCGATGGTTCTAGCGGACGGAACGCGGCACAAGCTTTCAGCGTCGGTTTTTTCGGCGCGGCGACGGCGCCCGGCCCATTCGGAGACGACCCGTAAACATCGCCGGAATCCTTGTCTCTTTAGACGCCGCCAAAGCTCGGAACCGTTGTGAGCGCCCGCCGTCCATTGCGCGTCGAGCCAGAGAAGATACGGCTCCAGCGAACTCTCGCGCGTTCGGAACACGTCTGAACGCTGACTTCTCAGAACCCTCCGCACGAGGCCCCGGCTATATCCGGTCTCGCGCACGATCTCCTTGATCAGGGCTCCCTTCTCGGCGCGTGCGAGAATGGCGGCGTTCGCATCCTCCAGCCGCAGATATCCTTTGTATTGAATGCGTTCGGCGGCGGTGAGCAGATCGGGGTCGATGGCCGCCGCGCCGATCGCGGCGCGGATTTGACGCATCGATTTGCGCACGGCGTCGAGGAAAGCGTGGCTGGCGTTTTCCATCAGATGCCAGCGATCGGCGACCTGCGTCGCCTGCGGTAGCGCTTTGGCCGCGGCCAGCGCGCCAATGGCAGATCAGCCAGACGCCGAAGATAGCGGCTGGGGATGCGTTCGGCGATCGCCGTGCAGTCCAGGCATCGACTTGTTTTAATCATGTGGCGAACGGTGATGACGGTCATCGCGCCATCATGAACGGCGCTCTCGACGTGAAAACCAGGCGGCACGAAAGCCGAGGGGCGCAAGCTTCGAAGCATGGCGTTGATTCCTTTATTGAAACCAATGCCAGCCCGCGCCCAAACTTCATCAAAAATGAGTCAGAGCCCAGATTGCTTGCCGATTGACAAACTCAACTCCACGGATGTCANNTTCGTCGCCAAAGCCGTCCAGGACTGGATCGGCGCGGTCGGCGCCAAGACCGCCTATATCGAGTCTGGCAGCCCTTGGGAAAACGACTATTGCGAAAGCTTCAACTCGAAGCTTCGCGACGAGTTACTTGATGGCGAGATTTTCTATACCTTGGAGGAAGCCAGAGTGATCATCGAAAATTGTCGTCGCTGCTACAACGAAATTCGGCCGCACTTACAGGCCGTCACCCCGCGAGTCCTGCTGTTGGCGTGCCCGGCTGCGCAACCTGAACGAACTTCGCCGGCCGCGCCATCGCTGGCGCAACGACCAACGCTGAACTAATATTCAAACTGGATCACCCTGTAGGGGCAGGTCACCGCTCGGTCTTTGTGCGCCCACCTCCAGGATCAAGTACTGGAACGGGTATGTCGTAGGCGAAGAGATGGTCGGAAGCAAACATATTCCGGCACAATCGCTCATGCAGCGCTTCGAGTCACAGCAGGCGCTACCGACCCAGCAACAGAGCGTCGAGCGTTCGATTTCGACGCCATGATGGGCAAAGATCTGCGCCTGCCGATAGATCGGCGTGTGATCGCAATATATGCTGACGAGGACATGTGCGAGCAGCGCCGGGATTGCAAGACCGCTGGCGATCGGTCGTTCTGGTGCTGCCACTTGTGCCACCTTGTTGCAGATGCGGCAGGCATATTTTTGACGCGTAATACGGACCATGCGAAGCTGGGACGGCACCCAGTTCAGCACCTCAAATTCACTCTCTCCGATGCGATGAATTATACCAGCGGCATTAGGGACTGACCGACGCCCAATCTCGTGTGGCAATTGAGGTAATGCGTTTTGGCTCCTCGATGAGGGCATTCCATGCGGCGCAGCACGCATCAACGATGTCGGTATAGCTTTCAAAGACGCGGTTGCTCAAATGGTTCTGGCGAAGGAACTGCCAGATATTCTCGGCGGGGTTCAACTCGGGGGAATAGGGTGGCAGATGAAGTAGGCTGATGTTTTTTGGGANNGTCACCTGGCTGCTGATCTCCTCGAGATGCAGGTTCATGGCTTGCGCATTGGCACAGGGCAAGACCAAAGCCGCACCGATATCGCGATGAGGGCAGATAGCGCCAAATATGTAGGCCCATTCGTGGCGCTGATCCCGCGGCGCGGGTGGACGGCTGCCGCGCTCGGCCCAGACGCGAGTCAATGTGCCCTGCTGGCCAACCCGGGCTTCGTCCTGCCACCAAAGTTCAATCGGTTGTTCGCGCGCATGCTCGGGGATGGCGGCTTTGACCAGATCGGCAAAGTTTTTTTGTGTGTCTCCTGCGCNNCGGCCAGTGTCACATTGAACCGCGTCTTGATCACGCCGGCCAGATCCACCCGGCGCCAGCGTACCACACCATCCTTGGCGAGGTCTGGTCCTTTGCGAACCAGCTCTGCTACTGCCTCCTCCTGCTCTGGAGTGAGCCGTGGTTTGGGCCCGGGAGAGGTGCGATCGGACAACCCAGCAACGCCTTCGGCATTGTAGCGAATAACCCAGTCGCGCAACGTCTGTCGGTCCATGCCGCAGAGCCTGGCGGCTTCGCCGCGCGTATATCCTTCGAGCACCAACGCCAGCCCTAACATCCGCCGTGCCGCATTGGCGTCATCGCTCCACGCTGCTGCCTGCCGCAAGCCTGTCACCGTGAGATCGGCGCGTACAATCGTCACTGCTTTCGGCATCGAAGTCTCTGCGAAACATGGCCAACACGCAAAGAATTACACCAGCGCTTGTTTGCAAAGACAAGCTGAGTCAAAGGTCAATGCCGCTGGTATTACTCCGCCACAACAAGGACAAGCATCACTTGGCAAGTGGAGCAAACCGTCTTCGCGTGGCAGATGATCGGGAGGCGGTTTTCGCTTCGGTGGGCGCGGCGTTTGTCTCAGCGATAACGATTGGATGGTTCACCTCGATACACCCGATATCCGCGTCTAAATCGTCGAGGGAGAAGGCGAGTTGATCGGTGTCGAGGCGTTCGGAGCGGCGACCAAACTGCGCCCGTTGCAGCTGCTTGATAACCGATTTCAAGCGCTCGATTTCATGGTCGCGCTGATCGACAGCAGTGAACATGCCGTGCACTAGACTGTGCAGAAGACTTGGATCGACAGGCAGATTATCGAGATCGATTCACATGCGCGATTCTCCTACGAATAGCTCCGCCATCTAAGCGGCTTCACCTTAATGCATTGGTGTTTTGAGGCATTTTCAGTCTGCGATCCCAAGTCTCCACATGCGCTCGGGAGAACGCCAGTCGATCCCTTCGATCAGCATCGCAAGTTGCGCTGGCGAAAGAGTAATGATGCCTTCGAATCCCACCATCCGCGGCCACACGAATGTGCCGTGGTCGAGCCGCCTGGCTAACAAACACAGCCCGTTCCCGTCCCAGAAAAGGATGTTGATAAGCTGGGCTTTCCCACCTCGGAAAGCGAAGAAATGACCTGAAAAACGGGTCCTTCTTCAGCGTGTCCTGAACAAGCATGGCCAAACCCTCCGTGCTCTTTCTCATATCAGTATAACCCAGCGCCAGATGCACTTTCAGCCGGCCGGCACGATCATCATTGCGCCGCCTCCTGTTCGGGAACATGCTTACGGACAACATCGGGATCGCAACCGATCGGCGCGAAGACCCGTCGCCCATCGTCCAGATCAACGACCATCATACTGTCGGGCGGCTGCAACAGATCATTCAAAACGAACGGCGGGAAGGAAACTCCGATTCCCTCGACCGGTTGCACAACCGTAGCCAGTTTCGCTGCCTTTTTCTGCGCAAAGCCGAATTGGATTCGACGGAACATCATGCTGCTGACGATGCCATGGCGACGGCAGACCTCGGCCACGCGGACGTCGGACTGGTCCGATTCGAGCACGATGGCGAATTTTTCTTCGTCCGTGAAACTGCGGCGGTTCGAGCGTTGGCTCGGTGACGGATCAGCACTCGACGTTGTCAATAGGGATTCCGTCGCTTGGTCCTTAGCAGCGCTGCTAGCGCTAGTGCTTATTTTCGGGCGAGCGCTTGGATGAAGATGGGCCCGCCAGTCGATCTCAACTTCCCAGTTCTCGAATCTGTCATGCCATTTGCGCAGACTCCTGGGCGAAAGCGACAGAGCAGCCGCATATTCGCCAACGCCCATGCCGCTCCAATTCATCGCTTCGACATGCATTGCCCAGAACGCCTGGATGGCCTTGTTGCGCACATCCGTGCTCACACCATAACGTTGTCTTTGCGGCTTCTTGCCTCTTTTTTCGCGTTGTTGACGACGTTCTTCACCGACGCAATACTCGCTGATTCCACGTGTTTGCGTGCAGCTTCGTCACCAGCGAGGCCAACGCGCAAAGACGTTCCTCGCCAGACGATGCTTTCGACAATAGAGCGTTTGCGAAAGGCCACTGCGGCGCCACGCTTCGATGTGAACCAGCCAGAAGGACTGACGCGCCTTGTTCTCGAAATGTCTCGACCTCATCGGAGATCCTTCCTTCCACGAAGGAACCCCATATGCTACGAAGTCGCATCAGCGAAAGTACGTGCAGGCTCCAGACGCTTACCGCGGGAGTAAGCGTACGGTGGTTGCACATGCCGTTATTGCTTGATGACGTTTTGCTCTTTCCATGCCCACGGCAGCAGTTCATCGAGCCTGTTGACGGGTTGTCCATCGACCATCCGCTGAAGCACATCATGCAGGTAGGCGTAGGGTTCGACGCCGTTCAATTTGCAGGTTTCGATCAGCGAGCAGACAATTGCCCATCGCGCGCCACCTCCATCGCTGCCCGCGAACAAATGATTCTTGCGGCCAAGCGTCACCGGACGGATTGCGCGCTCAACGGGGTTGGTGTCGAGCTCAATGCGGCCGTCGTGCAGAAAACGGGTCAATCCGTCCCATCGTACGAGCGCGTAACGCATCGCTTCTGCGAGTGTACTACGGCCCGAGATGCGAGGGAGTTGCCTTTCGAGCCAGGTGTGCAGCGCGTCGACGATCGGTTTCGATCGCTGGTGCCGTGCGGCAAGACGATAAGGCGGCGATTGTCCGCGAACCTCCGCTTCGATGACATAAAGCTCGCCGATCCGGCGCAGCGCCTCGGCCGCCACGGGCGATCCCGTGGCCTCCGCGACCTCGTAGAACTTGCGCCTCGTGTGCGCCCAGCACGCGGCAAGCACGATGTCCCCCTTTCCGGTCAGCCGCTCGAAGCCGGCATAGCCATCGACATGCAGAACACCTTTGAAGTGCTCAAGATGCGACACCGGATGACCTTCCCCTGATTTTGT
>PLUZ01000278.1 GCA_003162995.1 Methylocapsa sp.
CATCTCAACCAGTGCCGCTGCCGTCGGCGATCCGAAGACGACGGTCAGCGGCAGGCGGACCCCCGTAGCGGCACCGATTTCCGACAACAGAAGGCCGAGCTGCTGGGAGCGAGGCAGGCCGTCGCTGTTGACCAACACATCGAGGAGATGGTCGCCCCGAGACGCTGGCACGCCCAGGATTCGCTCCCACGCNNATCTTGTTTCCTGGGGATAGCGGCAAACTCTGCCATATGATTTTTACCACTAATCTTCAAAGGGAGCAGTTTGGTGTCATCGCCTTTTGTGTTGGAAAGGAGTTTGGCACGAGGTCAATCCTCGCCCGCCGGCAGATGCCGTGTCGCCAGACATGCGAAGTCGTTCGCCTTTGCTGGATGCACGGCCGTCAGCAGCCGTAGATAGGCTTCCACCAGTGCCGGATCGTCTTTCGGCACGTCGTGGATGATGTGCGGGGACTGCAAATAAGGGCTGTTCGGGTCTCGCTCCAATTCCTTCGGGAATAGGGCTACAGCGGCTGTCATCTGCACTGGCTGCGCCGCCGGCAGCGGTGCGCCTGACAGTTCGGCCGCGAATGCACCACAGATGTCGCGTCCGAAAACTGCGCCCAAGTGGGTGGAGCTTACACTGCGCGGATTCATTTCGATCAGAGCGGCGCGGCCCGTTTCCCGATCGAGCATAAAATCGTAACTCACGAATCCGGAGCATCCGAGCGCTGCCGTCATGGTCGCGGAGGCGCGATCCATCTCTTCGTTTTCGATATGGCGTACAATGGTGCTGGCTCCCGAGAGCGCTGGGTGAGTCTGCTCCGCGACGAAGCAGACGCTGGCGATGACGCGGCCCTTCCAGGCGGCGAGCGTGCAAAACGCCGGAACGCCCGGAACGAATGACTGAAGCATGGAGCCAGACACAGGTCCGGCGCCGAAACCAGCTAGATAAAACAAGGATTTCTTCGCCAAGAGTTTCAACCGCCGGGGCCAGGCGGCGGCGGCTCTCGACGAGAGCTTCGCCTCGAGTTCTACGGCGTCGCGCGCGATGACGACCCCCTTTCCTCCGCAGGTATGCTCATCCTTTATAACGATCGGGTATCCCCACGAGTCTGCCGTGGCAAGTGCCGTCTCGACATCAATATCTTCGCGATGTTCCGGTTTATTGACATCCAGTTGCGCAGCGGCGTCCATGAAGGCTTGCCGGCTCACGGCTGCGGAATAGCCTTCTGGGGCCCCCAGCGATTCCACGAGGAGATAGCGAAGCGCCGGGCTGACCATGGTGTCGACGGCAAGACTCCGCAAAAGCCAGGCAGAAATGTCGTCGAGTGGTAGAATGAGTCGCGGCAGCCATTCGCGTATAGCATCCTCCAAGCGGTGGCGGACGAACAGAGTGCCGAGCCAGACGCCATGGTGGTCAGGGATAGAGAAGTGGCGCTTCGCCGACCCTGTTTTGGCACAAAAATAATTCGATGGGCTCATCACCGCGCATTCGACGCCGCAGCGGGCCATCCCGCTGATGATGCGCTCACTTCCGAGGTCGTTGGACAGCGCGACGAAAAGCAAGCGAACGCGAGGCGCGGAGGAAGGGAAATCCGCTTGCTGTGCGCTCTCTACGCCTAACCGGGCAAGCCCGGGGAACTGGTCATCCGCAGCCGCCGATCGGGCTAAGGCGTCGTCTTTGGCAACCGTCAGACGATCTCGAGGTAAATGGTTGCCCAAAAGCAGCTCGTCGATCGCCGTCATTGACGCGAAGCCTCGATGCCCAAGATTTTGCGCGACTTGGTGCTGAAGGCAGACGAACGTCCCCAGATCACCGGTGCGATATGCTTCGTCACCCGGCGCGAGGCAAACTCGGTTCCGTTGACGAACCGAAGCATTGGTCCAAAACTATTGGCGGCCGAGGTTCCGACGAAGTAAAGGCCCGGCACGGTGGATTCGAAGTTTCGTGACAAGGCCGGCGCTCCGGCCACGCGGCCAAGACCTGCCTGAATCCGGTCACCGAGGAAAGTCAGCTTCTGTGTGTCGACACGATAGCCAGTGGCGGCGACCACATGATCCGCGGAGATCTCGCGGACGGAGCCATCGGCATGCTTGAGTGTGAGACGCGCCCCCGCGTCCGTGGCTTGCGCCTCGACGATATGAGCTTGGAGGATATAGGGAACGTGCCCTTCCACTTGCTCACGTGTGTACCACGCCGGCGCGGGGCCGAGATAGCGGCGCACCACGTCCACGCGAAAGCTCTCGGGCATGGCATGGAACAGGAGTGGCCCCTTCACGCACAAAACGGATTTCCAGCCCGGGCCCAGGGCGCTCATTGGCGCGCGGATTTTATCGTAGAGACTACGCTCGCCCAGCGGCGACTGGAACTGGATAGCTGACCGGCGCGTCACGAGTGTGACGTGAGCCCCCCGCGAAAGCAGAAGGGCGGTAACGTCCATGGCCGAGGCACCGGCGCCGATCACGACCACATCGCGGCCGGCGAGATGGCCGGCATCGCCAAAGTCGGCACTATGGGAGAGGACTCCCTTTGGAAGGCTAAGCAGTTCAGGGGGATAATAGGCAAAGGCGGCAATGCCGGTTGCAATGACGGTTCGCCGCGCCGCCACGACCTCTCCGTCCTCAAGGCTGAGATTGAAGCCGTGCGGCGCCGGCTCCACCAACACCACCCTCTTTTTTTCAAGATCGGGGACAAACCGCTTCTGAAATGCTTCGCCGTAGGACACGAATGTGTCTAGGGACACGAGAAGGTTTGTGTCTGCGTAAGGAATATTCATTTCCCTACAAAACGTTCCGAGACTCAATGCACCGTTCGGGTCAGAAATATTTGAAGCAAACCCCTCCGATTTCAGCTTCATCCCCACTGGCATGGAGTCGCGCCAACTCTGCATGGGAAATCCGAAAACGCGGATATCTGCGCCACGCGCACGCAGGTGAGCCGCAAGTGACAATCCGTACGGTCCCGCGCCGATGACAGCGACATCGGTCATTACACCCATCGCTGGCCTACCCCCTGTTGAGTGACGAAATTTGGATAATAGTGTTAGATCAGTCGTTGCGCTTGACCCAAAACGGTCACTCGGAGAGCAAGAGCAAAACTTCCAGAATGAGTCCAGGCTGTGTGAAGACGTGGCGGGTGGCAATCATGGGTTGCGTGATCACAGAGGGAGCGGGAAAAACCGAGGAGTCCTGCCGCGAGGCTGATCGCTCCAGCATGCAGCAGCCGGCCTTCGATCACAGCCGCTCTTGCTTGAAGCGCACACTGCGAGCCATGTGCCGGCCAGCGTATCTGCCGAAGTTTGTTCATGCAAACGTTGAGAGAACATTGACCATCGATTCCGCTCGAGAGATCGAGATCGGCAGACTCTTCCAGTAGCGCTGACAATAGTCATTACTAAAAGAGATTTGATCGGACATGTCAACGAGCCAAAGCGCGCGAAGGCTTAAGTTGCAAAAACCCAAGCCCCAGCATTTTAGGAAAGCATTATCAATAACGATAACCTAGAAGATTATCTAAGGCAAGCTGGGATGGCCGGGG
>PLUZ01000442.1 GCA_003162995.1 Methylocapsa sp.
TCCGTGTAGCGGATCGAGATCTCTGCCCAAAACAAGACTTCATTCTTGGTCTTGCATTGCCATTCAAAGGATTGAGGTCCACCTAAGCGTGCTTTTCCGAACCACTCAATCGCCATATCCTGCGTGTAGGGGGGAACTCCCGTTGAAAGCGTCTCGATATTAAGGCCGATGAGCTCGGATTCGGTGTAGCCAAACATACGACAGCTAGGCTTATTGACGTCGATTATCCGGCCTGTGGCCGGATCTGAAATGAAAATCCCTTCTGTAACCTCATCGAGAATAATCCGGAACCGATCATCGATACCGGAAAGGGGAGGTAGCGAACTCCGACTCTCTTCATCAAAAGGAGCTTTGCTCATGGCGCAACTACCTCCGCGGCGAACGGCGGGACGGTCCTGTCCAGATCCCATCGATGTTCACCGGCGATCTCTGGATCGGCGTGTCTGTTCGTCGAAACAGGAACAGTGCAGAAAAAATGCTGAAAATTCCGAGTGCCGATCATGAATGGTGGCCTCGCTGATCAGAATTCCGCAGTGCAAGGAGTGTCAATACCACGGCGACAAGGACCGCTTCTGTCACAAAAGGACTCCCCTAAAATGAAATAGGGAAAAACCATACATTCCATATTTTGAGCGTCATGATGCTTTCTCGGTTATTGCGCTGCAGTCGCTTCGGAAATCTGACTAAGGCGCGGCTCGATCAACCTTTGCTGCAACAGCTCTGTCGCTTGGAACGCGGGGACCGGAGCGCTGTAATAGTAGCCTTGCACCTTCGTTGCGGACGTTAGGCGAGTCAGCAGGTCCCGCTGCGCCTCCGTTTCCACGCCTTGCGCGATAACCTCAATGTCGAGCTCGCGGGCGAGACCGATGATCGCCCGCACCATGGCAGATTCGCACGGGTCCAGCATCGCGGCATCGAGCATGGGGCGCGGGATCTTCACGCGGCTCACGCGATAGGTCTTGAGATAGTCGAGCGAGGAATATTGTGAGCCAAAATCGTCAATTGCGATTTTCACACCGAGCTGCTCCAGCCGGTCGAGTACGCTATTTTTATGCAAAGTGACATTAGCAAGCATGGATTCCGTCACGTCAAGCTCCAAATCCTTGGGTGAAAGCCCCCATTTCGTCAATGTTTGAGTGATCGTTTCGACGAGCTCATCGCCGGTTTGCAACTGCCCGAGCGAGAGATTGATGGCGAGGACCGGCGGAGCGATTCCGGCTTTACGCCAGGCATTCATCTGCTTGCACGCATGGTCGAGCACCCATTGTCCTAGCGTCACAACGAGGGAAGTTTTCTCCACGACCGGCAGGAAATCACCCGGACTGAGCAGACCACGCTTGGGATGATTCCAGCGGATCAGCGCCTCCATGCCGACAATTCGGCCTGCGGCGAGCTCGACTTGCGGCTGATAGTAAAGTTCAAGCTCGTCGTGTTCGAGGGCGTGCCTCAGATCATTGGCAATAGCGACCCTCTCGCGCACCTCACGATCGAGGTCATCCGTATGGAAGCAATATTGGTCGCGGCCTTCGTCCTTGGCCCGATAGAGAGCGANNCCTCATCGGAGCTTGCTGTCTCGGTCATATAGGGAGAAATCCCGATGCTCGTGGTGACATGCATTTCCGTGTCGCCGAGCGGATAGGGAGCCCCCAGGGCATCGTGAACCTTCGACGCCAGCGCCCCGGCATTGGCGAGATCGATGAGATCTGCTTGCAGGATAGCAAACTCGTCTCCGCCCAGACGGGCGACGAGATCGGTCTCGCGGGTGCAGCCTCTGAGGCGCTCGGCCACCGCCTTGAGCAGCAGATCGCCGGCATAATGCCCGAGCGTGTCGTTGACGTCCTTGAACCGGTCGATATCAAGGTAGAGAACCGCGAAGGGGCTCGCGCCGCGCTTGGCCGCGGCGAAGGTCTGCCGCAGCCGGTCGATGAAGGTCGCGCGGTTGGCAAGCCCCGTGAGGGCATCGGTCCTGGCGAGGACCATTATTTTGTCCGCGGCTTCTTTGGTTTCCGTGATATCGGTCAAGATGCCCTCAATTTCGGTAAGTCGACTAGCGGCATCGCGGATGGGCGTGTAGTGGCACTCGAGCCAATGATAGATGCCATCGCTCGCCCGCATGCGAAATTCGACAGCTGCAGGCTCGCTACCCTCCATCACGATCCGCGTCCACGATTCCAGTATCTTGAGTGCGTCGTCGGGGTGAATAATGGTCTGGTAGAACTGGGGCGACGCAATCATTTCGGCAGGGTCATAGCCATACATGGTCACGTTATGCGAGATATAGGTCAATGGCAGGGATGGCTCGCCGCGCAAGCGGAAGAGAATCGTCGGGCTTGACTCGACGATCCTGTTCGCGTCTTTCAACTTCTTGAGGTAGCGCTCACGCATCATCGCGCCGCCGATAAGGTTTGCGAGGGTCCGTAAAATATCCGCCTCGAGCGATGTCCATTCACGTGCCGTCGTACAGTCCTCAAAGCTGATGGAGCCCCAGAGTTTGCCCTCGACGGTCATGGGGGCAATGAGTACCGATTGAATCCCCAAGCTTATGAAAAGGGTCTTAGCCGCGCCGTCCGGCATGGCCTGCACCAGAGAGGTAATGGTTTGCCCTTCGCCGAGGGGCGCGAACCAAGAGTCTGCATGAACCTCGGGCAGGGTTGCCACTAAGGCGGCATCGACGATCACGAGCGCCTTTGCCGAATGCCAGCCATGCCGCAACTCAAAGGTGAGGTTTCTATGGGGTGTCGTGCCATTCTCAAAGATGAGCGCGCGGTCAGCGTGCACCGCCTCCCCCATCGTCTTGAGTGCATTTGTCAACGCACCCTTGATCGCGGCGGCGGTTAGCAATTCTTTGGCTACGACCGAGATCGCGTGGAGCAGTGTGCTCCGATATTCCGCCGCTTCCGCAAGTTGCTTGCGTTCGGTGATGTCGCGGACGATGGCAATCGCATTCCATGCACCATCGATCTGGAAACCAGATACCGAAAGCTCGATCGGAAATTCCGAGCCGTCCTTGCGCAGCGCCGCAAACTCGTACGTCCTGTTCAGGAGGTCACCGGTGCCGGTATTTGCGAAGTGTGAGTAGCCCGCATTCGCCTTGTCCCGATACCGTTCGGGGGCGAGAATCTCATGCAAGCTGCGCCCCAGACTCTCCTCGGGCCTGTAGCCGAACATACGCTCCGCCGCTGGGTTCCAGAACCGTATTTTGCCTTCGGTGTCGGCCATGACGATCGCATCTAGCGCGTTCTCGCTCAGACTTCGGAACTTCTCCTCGCTTTCGCGCAATTGCGTATTTGCTGATGCCAACTGGGCCGGGCTCGGTAAGGCCAACGCCTTTGGGATTAGGGGCCATAAGAGCACGGCGCTTGCTACCGACACGGCGGCCGTCGCGGCCTTGACCAATCCCTGCCACACATAGTCCGGATACCACATGACCCAGACAGCAAAGAGATGGGTGGTTCCGCAGGCCAGGATGAACACCGCAAACAGCAAAAACATCCATGGATACGCCAGATCGGTGCGCTTGCGCACGAAATAGATGAGGGCGAAAGGAATTGAGAAATACGAGAGGGCAATCAAGGCGTCGGAGACCACATGCAGCCAGATGAGGTCCTGTCTCCACACGAGACACATTGCGTGTGGCATGAATGGTTCGGTGGAAAACCAATCTGCAAGAAGCTCGAGCATGGCTTACCCTCCTCAGGGCTGGACGTTGGTGACCGCTGCAAAGGTGTTGCAGGCATATGCGGCAAGCCCATTCGCGCGGTCGAGCCATCGGCTCATGCACTTGGTCCTTCTAGTTTGGCGCCGTCAGGCCGTCCCGCCGCCGATTCGCGCTCGGCAACGGCGGTCCTCGACACCTTCGGCGATAATCTCGATCCAGAATTCACGAGCCAGGCCATTCGTCGCGCGTAGTAAGCTGCACTACTGGGATCGCCGGGCTGGCCGCTCACGCATTGCTGCGCGTGTTTGATGCGGCGGCCAGGATCTTGTCGACATTTGCAGCGGTGGCCATCCCTACCCGGCGAGCACCGCGAGGAATCGCTTTATATTTGGATCGCCCGCAAATGCGTTATTATCTGATTAATAATTAGGAGTTATTATAAAGTATTAAATGTTTAATCGCCACCAGTCAATTGCGGACCAAACCTCGCATCGCCTACGCTGACGCTGCCGGGCTCTACTCGACGACCCGACGTGCTGCACTACTGGTTTCGGGTTTTCCCGTCTATCGGCCTAGCAGAGTTGATCAAGAAAGTAAGATCGAGGCAATGCGGCGTTATGGCGGTGATTTGCAAAATATTTTGCGTAAACGAAGCCAAGTNNCATCGGCTGTGCGATTAACCCTGGCAGAAGTGGCGCAGGTTGATCATCGTATAGGCCAAGGTTTTAAATGCGTGGTGTAGCTGACTGAGCCGTTCAAATCGCAGCAATAATCGCCGGAACTTATCTTCCCAACCGAACACGCGCTCGATGGTATTGAACCGTTCTTTGAAAATAACGGCGTTGAAGATCGGCTTGCGACCTCCTTTGGTGATTTTTCTACCGCGAGGATTCGCGTTGATATTGGGAACCATTCCACGATTGAAAATGGCTTTCCGATTCGTCCGGCAATCGTAGACGCCATCCAAGCTGACGATGGTTCCTTGAAGGTCAAGGCCAACTGCGTTGGCGATGCGCGTCACCAATGGAAGGGCTTCGCGCAATAGCGGTGATTCATTGCGATTGCCAGGCGCCGAAACAAACGGCGCGATCACATTGCAATGCCGATCACAGAAAGCGACAATCTTGTCGCCTTTCACCTTCTTGTGTCCGCTGAAACCGATGTTGTCGCCGCCTTTCTTCGCCGCGGTCGTCGTACCGTCGCCGTGGATGACGGTGGTGTCGAGAAGATTGGCTTGATGCAGCTTCAACACAGAGCCGGCAAAGACGGCCTCAAAACAGCCATCCGCTTGCCACCTTCGAAATGCGCCATAAATGCGCGTGTAATGAATTTCTGGGCGGCCTTCTTGATCTTTCTCGATCGGCAATTCTTTCCACTGACACCCCAGGTAAAGCGATTGTAGAATGTAGTTGAAGACCGCATGCAAAGTGAGTTTCGGCGCAGGGCCTCGGCTTCCAATGCTCAAATGTGGCAAGACAAATTGCTGGAACTGTTCGATACTCAATCTTGTCGGAATGCATTGCCATTGCTCACTTTTCGCCACTTCGACCCCCAAAAGAATTGGGAGTTTAGACTGGCTCGGTCGATAGCAGCAAAAACACAATGCATCCAAAGGCTTGCAGCTAACTTCGCGCGGTCCTAAAAACCCGCAACCAGTAGTTAAAATCGCGCCGTTATAGTCGAAGACGCACTCTCCGGGATTCCGCTGAGGTGGCGGCAAGGGCCGGAGCGAGGTCGGCGATGATGGGGACGAGTTGATTTATGGTTCCGATTTAGTCTCGAGCGCCTTTTCAAGTTTTTTGAGGTCACGCTCCAATTTGTCTATGAGCTTCGGCGTTGCGTCTGCAACTTCTTTGCGACCTGCGGTCGTTGGCTTGTCAGAAATCCTTTTCAAGAGCTTTTGACCTCGCCAAATGGCCTCCTTGGTTTCTTTAATGGCTTTCTTCAGTTCCTTCTCGTCGAGTTTGGCATAGGCCATGGGGTCGCTCCAGTTGGTCGCTCCATCTATATATGATTTCGCGGAGAGGGAAGGAAATGCCGAACATGCACCTGACGACGCGATTTCTTGAGGCGGTCGCGTTGGCTCCTCAAGTCCCTGACTTTCATTTGGCCGATGCCCGGCCATGCGGGCGGGAAACGTCTGTCACTTTCGGCCTTCACAGAGTGCGGACGTTCGTGCTCGATCTCGGCTTATGTGCGTCGTCCTCCCTTAGGTCAAAACCTCTTCCCGAGGGCCTACAGCTTCTCAGCAATCGCGCATTCTACCGCGCGGATTCTGGACATCGGATCTTTTCGAAGAACACTCACCTACTGCTCAAAAGACGCTTGAGATTAGCTGCGACCCTCTTTTGGTAGAGTGCGAGCGTGCGTCCTGGTACCCTCCCGGGATGCCCCGTGAGGACAGTCTTCGCCGCATCCAAAGTCGCGTCCGACGCGGCTTTCATTTTTTCGGGCACCAATCGCCTGCTCTCCGATTTTCCCGCCGCGCCGCCTGCCCCGATCTTCACCATGCGCAGAGCAATCACCATGGGAGCAAATGCGCTCAATTTAACCGCGTTGATAGCTGTTGTTGGCAAGCCAGCTTTTCGTTTTGTCACGTCTTCAACCTCTAAGATTGTGCATTTCGATGCTTGCCGATCGCCACGGCGTCACAAAAAGACGTCTCGCCGGTCAACTGTATTCCGCTGGAAAGGTTTCGGCGGCGGGGTTCTTGAGGACGATCCCTGGACTCTTTCGCTCGGGATGAAATCTCAGCCATGAGGACGTTAGCTGGAACGAGGATTGCACTCAAAAAATTGAGTTTTGCCCGCCAACTTCCCTTATCGGCCGAAGGTCGCGCCCCGAGCCCGGAGATCTCTATGAAGTTCCGACTGGGCTGCGAGCTTACTTATAAAGTCGCGACCGAGACCGCCTTTATATTCAATGTGGAGGTCGCATGTTTGCAGCGGCACGAAAACCTCGCCGATCGCCTGGTTTTCGAGCCCAATTTCCCTCGTCGCGCCTACACGGTGCCGGATCTCAAAAATCGATATATGCAGATTGTGGCGCCGGCCGGAAATTTCACACTGTCCTATTCCGCGGAACTCGACCTCAACGTATATCGCGCCGATCCCGCGATAGTTCACGAAATTGACGTTAAAGACCTGCCGCTTGATATTTTTCCCTATCTTTTACCAAGCAGATTTGTGCCTTCCGATAATCTGGCTCAGTTCGCGATACGCGAGTTCGCCGGGGTTCCGAGGGGTCATTCCCGGGTGAGTACCATATGCGGCTGGATCTATCAAAATATTGAGTATCGGCGCGGCAGCAGTGATTCCGAGACGACGGCCACGCAGACTCTCGTCGAACGCGTTGGCGTCTGCCGAGACTTTGCCCATCTCGGCATCGCTTTCTGCCGCGCTCTTGGGATACCGGCGCGCTTTATCACTTGTTACGCATTCGGCCTGTCACCACCAGATTTCCATGCCGTTTTCGAGGCCTATTTGGACGGCCGGTGGTGGCTTTTCGATGCTACGCGCCAGGCGGCCCTTGATGGATTGGTCCGCATCGGGGTCGGACGCGATGCGGCAGAGGTCGCGTTCGCGACCCCTTTTGGCAATACAAGTGCGGATCCTCCCAAAGTCTGGATCGATAGCACTGAGGGCCAGACGGAGCCTATGTCACGAACGACCGATGCAGTGAGTGCCGACGCAGGATGACCAGTCAGTGATGCCACGTGAACGCGCAGCAACCGCTTCCGTGTCACCGGAGCTGCTCCGCCTGCCTTTTGAAGGCAGGATCGAAGCGGGCGAGAATAACATCGTTGAATTGGAACGGAAGCTGCACTTTATAGTTACCGACGCCCTCGGCGTTCAGATCGGGGACCTGCTGAACAGCATTCCTGCGAAGAAAAGCGAGCGGCGGAAGTAGCCTGTCTCCCGACTTATTGTCAGAAAAATCCGGCATCATGGCGCAAAACCGCCCTTACCCGGCGGCAGGATCCCTGTTNNTCTGTGTTACCCAAAACAGGCCGGTTGTGAACCACGCCCAATGATACATGCAACCCAAATACGAGCAAATTGTTACCGGCATTCTCCAGATAAGCAGCCGGCTCCATCGCTGATCTGTTTCGTTCTGGCGTTTCAGACAAGCCCGAGCCGTTGACGCTGGCTGTCGACGGGGCGGGACGAGTCGACACCCCGCTGAGCGCCGAATAGCGAACGCATGACAATGGCTCTGTCACGTTGCCAAATNNCAAATATAGCGCGTAATAAATCACCTGGCACGTCAGGCACGCCCTAATTTAAAAACCGGGCTTTCTCGCAGTGTGGTACTGATGGACGCGGGCCCACTAATCCTACACGCGAAGAGGAGTTAGCCATGGCACGTAAGATGCGCGCCGCAGTTGTCGAGAAGTTCGGATAGCCTTTGGTGTTTCAGGAATGGGACATCCCTACGCCTGGATCGGGCCAGATCTTGGTCAAGACCGAGGCCTGCGGCGTTTGCCACACCGATCTCCATGCTGCGCATGGCGACTGGCCGTTGAAGCCCACACTCCCTTTCATCCCTGGCCATGAGGGCATTGGGCTCGTCGCCGCCGTCGGATCGGGGGTAACGATCGTGAAGGAGGGTGATCGCGTTGGCGTGCCCTGGCTCTACTCGGCGTGTGGTCATTGCGAGTATTGCCTGACAGCCTGGGAGACGGTGTGTGCCAAGGCGGAGTTCGGCGGCTATACCAAGAACGGCGGCTTTGCCGAGTATATCCTCGCAGATCCGGATTATGTCGCGCATATACCTGGAGGCCTTGCCCCGACATATGCGGCGCCGCTCATCTGCGCCGGCATTACGACCTACAAGGGCATCAAGCAGACCGAAGTGAAAGCGGGCGATTGGATCGTCATATCCGGGGCTGGCGGCCTTGGACACCTCGCCATTCAGTATGCCAAGGTCATGGGTCTCCTGGTCTGCGCCGTCGACATTGAGGACAGCAAGCTCGCCCACGCGAAGCGGCTTGGCGCGGATCTCGTGGTCAATGCCAGCCAGGGCGACCCAGCAGCGGCCGTCAAGAAGGGGACCGATGGCGGCGCGCATGGCGTCCTGATTACCGCGCCATCGCTCGGCGCCTTCAGGCAAGGCATTGGCATGACGCGCAAGCATGGCACGTGCGTCCTCGTCGGGCTACCGCCGGGCGAATTCCCAGTGCCGCTCTTCGACGTGGTGGCGAACTGCATCACCATCCGTGGCTCCTTCGTCGGCAATCGCGAGGACATGGCCGAGGCGCTCGCCTTCGCCGCCGAGGGAAAAGTCAAGGCCGATATCGAGTTGCAGCCGCTCTCGGCGATCAACAAGGTCTTCGACCTTGAGCACGATGATGTCGCAGCCCGGGTGGTCCTCGAGTTTGCCGCGGCCTGAGGTGAACGCGCGCAATCGGATGAGCGTAGACATGAAACGAGATGCACTTAACGGCCAGACGGCGTTGCTCCGTCTTCGCGAGATGGCCGAAGCCGATCGTCTAACGGTTGCAGCCGGTACGCCGGCCATTGATATGATGGAGAGTGCCGGCAGTGCCGTCTCGCGCGAGATCGAGCGGCGCTGGGCCGCGCGTCCTGTTATCGTGCTGTGTGGACCAGGCAACAACGGCGGTGAGGGCTTCGTCGCCGCCCGGCATCTCGCCGAAGCCGGCTGGCCCGTTCGCATCGCTCTGCTCGGCCCACGCGACCATCTGAAGGGCGAAGCGCGCCACCACGCGGAGCGATGGAGCGGGGCCGTCGAGCCGCTGACACCCGCAGCGCTCAATGGGGCGGGCTTGGTGGTCGATGCGATCTTTGGAGCCGGGCTCAGCCGCCCGCTTGAGGGACCGGCAGCAGAAACTTTGGCTTCAGCGGCGCGCAGAGGACCGCTGATCGTCGCCATCGATGTTCCGAGTGGCCTGATGGGCGACACTGGTGAAGCTTTGGGCGCCGTTGAAGCGGTTTTGACCGTCACCTACTTCCGCAAGAAGCCGGGGCACCTCTTATTGCCCGGCCGATTGCTGTGCGGCAAGGTCATCGTCGCCGAGATTGGGACGCCGGAGTCCGTGCTCGATCAGATTGTCCCGGATACTTTTGAGAACGATCCGCGACTTTGGCTTTCTCAGCTGCCGCGGCCGCAGGGAGGCGGCAACAAACACACCCGTGGCCATGCGTTGATCTCCGGGGGCTATCCGATGACCGGCGCCGCGCGGATGGCGGCCCGAGGCGCCGCCCGCGCCGGCGCCGGACTGACGACGATCGCGGTTCCCGCAATTGCACTGCCAATTTACGCGACAGCGCTGACCAGCATCATGGTCGAACCACTGGCCAGGCCGGAGGATTTCGTCGGCCTTCTTGCCGGGGATCGTTTCTCGGCGTTCTTGATCGGCCCAGGCGCAGGGGTAGGCGCGGAAACCTGCGTTCGGGTACTTACCATGTTGAGGACCGGTAGACCCACGCTGCTCGACGCGGATGCGATCACCTCCTTTCAGGATGATCCGCTTTCACTCGACCGGGCGATCGTCGGACCTTGCGTTTTGACACCACATGATGGGGAGTTTCGTCGTCTATTCGACGCCAGTGGCGACAAGTTCACCCGCACGCGCGCCGCCGCCTATCGCAGCGGCGCGATCATTGTCCTAAAAGGCAGCGATACGGTGATCGCGGCTCCGGACGGCCGTGCGATCATCAACGCCAACGCGCCGCCGACATTGGCCACCGGCGGCTCGGGCGATGTTCTGAGCGGCATTGTGCTCGGGCTTCTTGCCCAAGGGATGGAGCCGTTTCTTGCCGCAGCCGCCGCGGTGTGGCTGCACGGCGCTGCAGCCGCGGCGTTCGGGCCTGGTCTCCTGGCCGAGGACCTGCCGGATCTGCTGCCGGGCGTGTTTCAGCGCCTCTACGGCTCTGGATGAGAACACAGGTGATGGGCTCGTCTCGCGCTGACCGTGAGCCGACCGAGGAAACAAGGGAGGACGCCGTGCAGGCGATGGTGCTAAAGAAGCTTGGGGCTGCTCTCGAGTGGACGGATCTCGCTGATCGGCAACCCGGGCCGGGCGAGATAAGGGTTAAGGTGGCCGCCTGCGGCGTCTGCCGCACCGACCTTCATGTTGTTGATGGCGAGTTGGCCGACCCACATGTGCCGATCATTCCGGGCCACGAGATCGTCGGCCGGATCGACGCGATCGGGGCTGGGGTCAATGGGCTACACATGGGCGAGCGCGTCGGCATTCCCTGGCTTGGCCATACCTGTGGCGTATGCCCTTATTGCATTGGGCACCGCGAGAACCTGTGTGACCAACCACTCTTTACCGGTTACACACGTGACGGCGGCTTCGCGACGGCTGCAGTCGCCGATGCAAGGTTCGCGTTCCCTCTCGGCGACGTCGGAAGCGATGTGGCTCTCGCCCCACTGCTCTGCGCCGGCCTCATCGGCTGGCGTTCTCTCGCGATCGCCGGCGACGGGNNGGAAAAAATTGGGACTTTACGGTTTCGGGGCCTCGGCTCATATCGTGGCGCAGGTCGCGGAGTGGCAGGGACGATCAGCATTCGCGTTCACCAGGCCTGGAGATGTCGCGACCCAAGCCTTCGCCCGGCACCTCGGCGTGACATGGGCGGNNGGCGGATCCGACGAGATGCCTCCGGAGCCGCTCGATGCTGCAATCATCTTTGCGACCGTTGGCGATCTTGTTCCCGTGGCGCTGAGGGCTGTCCGCAAGGGCGGTCGCGTGGTTTGCGCGGGCATCCATATGAGCGACAT